>NZ_JAMXSA010000011.1:0-69234 GCF_024124465.1 Microbacterium sp. CnD16-F | reverse complement strand
GCGCGTCCTGTCGGCCTCGGTCGCCTCGAGCTCCCCCGCGCTCCCCTGCAGCGCTCGCCAGCCCGGCGACGGCGGCGGGCTGCTGCGCCCGAGCCACGTCGAGACGACCCCGCCCTCCTCGCCGACTCGCGCGGCGTCGTCGACGAGCCCCATGGCGCGCGGGTAGGCGCGGCGGAAGGCCGGCACGAGTCGCCCGCTGTCCCCCGTCGTCGCGCCGTACATCGCCCCGAGCAGCGCGAACTTCGCCTCGGACCGGGTGCTCACGACGCCGCGCGAGACGATGCCCTCGTACAGGTCGGTGTCCCGCGCGCTCTCGGCCAAGGCGGCATCCCGCGACATCGCGGCGAGCACCCGCGGTTCGAGCTGCGCCACGTCGGCGACCACGAGCGACCACCCGGGGTCGGCCCGCACCGCGGGGCGCAGCTGACGCGGCATCTGAAGCGCACCTCCGCCGGACGACGCCCACCGTCCCGTAACCACGCCGCCCGGCACGTACACCGGGCGGAACCGGCCGTCGGGTGCCCACTCGTCGCGCCAGGCCCAGCCGTTCGCGGTGAACAGACGCATGAGGCGCTTGTACTCCAGCAGCGGCGCGATCACCGGATGGTCGTACTCGCGCAGCTCCCACTTGCTGGTCGACGCCGCCGCGACCCCCACGCGGTGGAGCGCGCGCAGGAGCTTCGGCTGCGAGTCGAGGCTGACACCGGGGTCGCCGAGGAGCGCACGGACCTCGGCGCCGAGCGCCTCGATGCGCGCGGGCAGGCGTCCGGCGGGTTCCCGGGGCCCCAGCATCCCGGTCAGGATCCCGTCGTGCACCTCCGCGTCCCAGGGCACGCCCGCCGCGTGCATCTCGGTCGCGACGAGGGCTCCGACCGATTCCGCGGCCACCAGCAGGCGCAGCCCCGCCGCGCTCGCGGCGATCACCTCGCGCTGACGCTCGAACTCCGCCAGGGCCGAGTCCAGGTCGTGGGGCACCTCGCGCGTGCCCGGATCGATGTCGAAGAGCGCGCTCGGGCCGTCATCGGCGACGGATGCCGCGGCATCCCACTCCGTCGCGGAGCGCAGGCGGTCCGCTGCCACCGCACGGGCGCTGTCGCGCAGGATCGCGTGCGCGAGGCGCAGGTCGTGGCACCGCGCGACGCGGACGCCTCCCGCGAGGAGGGCCGGGTACCAGGCGGTCGTGTCGCTCCACACCCAGCGGGTGGTGCCCTCCGTGCGCCGCACCCGATCGGCGAAGTCGCGCCTGTCGAGGCGGGTCGTGTCGCCGCGTGATCCGTCGGCGGCGACGGGGACGAGGGCGACACCGTCGCCGATGGCCCCCACCACGATCCAGGGGACGGCGTCCCCGGCGGAGGCGCCCGGGACGGTCAGAGCCCGGAGTCCTCGCCGCGGACGAGGATGCAGCCGCACTCGGGACACGTGACGACGTCGTCCTCGGCCGCCGCGCGGACGGTGTTCAGGTCGGTCCCCGACAGCACCATGCGGCACCCGCCGCAGGTGCGGTGCTGCAGGAGACCGGCGCCGACGCCCCGCGCCGCGAGGCGGTCGTACATCGCGACCAGGTCGGCCGGCAGGCTCGCCGCGATCGCGGCGCGGTCACGCGTGGCGGCCTCGTGGCGGGCGGTCGCGTCGGCCACGACCTCCTTGGCCTCGGCGCTCAGGCGGGCACCCTCCTCATTGACCGAGGCGATGAGCGCCTCCTGGGCCGCGACCGCGGCCTCCGCCTCCTCGAGGCGCTCCATGACCTCGAGCTCGGCGTCCTCGAGGTCGGACTTGCGCTTGGCGAGCGAGGCGATCTCGTGCTCGAGCCCCTGCGCGTCCTTCGCGCTCGACGTCGACGCGAGCCGCTCGTTGTCGCGGGCGGTCCGGGCGTCGACGACGGCGACGTCGGACTGGATGCGGGCGAGCTCCGCCTTCGCGTCGTCACGGGCACCGAGTCGACGGGTGAGCTCGGCCGAGTGCGTCGCGCGCTCGGCGAGCAGCTCCTTCACGCGGGCGGCCTGCGCGGGGTTGCGGCGAGCGTGATCCGCCTGCTGCGCGGCGAGGTCCGCGTCGGCGAGATCGAGGAGGCGGCGCTGGTCGGCGAAGCTGGCTTTCACGCCCTCCAACCTACCCTCGGCCGACGGACCGCCGGGGCGTCGGCGACGAGCGGGATGCCGCAACGCACTAGCATGACGTGCCGGAATCGCGCGGGAGGAGATCAGCATGAGCATGCTGCGCACCAAGACGGTCGAACAGTCGATCGCCGACACCGAGGAGCCGGAGTTCCGGCTCAAGAAGTCGCTGTCCGCGCTCGACCTCACCGTCTTCGGCGTCGGTGTCGTCATCGGCGCCGGCATCTTCACCCTGACCGGGCGCGCCGCGCACGAGGTCGCCGGGCCCGCGATCGTCATCAGCTTCGTCGTCGCGGCCATCGCGTGCGGCCTGGCCGCCATGTGCTACGCCGAGTTCGCCTCGACCGTCCCGGTGTCGGGATCGGCGTACACCTTCTCCTACGCCTCCCTCGGCGAGCTCTTCGCCTGGATCATCGGGTGGGACCTCATCCTCGAGATGTTCCTCGGAGCGAGCGTCGTGGCGCAGGGGTGGAGCGCCTACCTCGGGTCGCTGATGGAACAGCTCGGCGCACCGATCCCCGCGGCCATCGGCTACGGCGGGACCGTCGACGTGATGGCCGTGCTGCTCGTCGTCGTTCTCGGTGTGCTCATCACCCTCGGCATCCGGGAATCCCTGCGCGTCAACCTCGTCCTCGTCGCGGTCAAGCTCTTCATCGTCCTCTTCGTGATCATCGCCGGCCTCCTGTTCGTGAACCCCGCGAACTACTCCCCCTTCATCCCGGATGCCGCGCCACGCGAGACGGCGTCGGGACTCACGCAGCCCCTCCTGCAGTTCTTCTCCGGCATCGAGCCGACCGCCTTCGGCGTGGGCGGGATCTTCGCCGGCGCCGCGCTCGTCTTCTTCGCCTACATCGGGTTCGACGTCGTCGCCACGACGGCCGAGGAGACCAAGCGCCCGCAGCGCGACCTCCCGATCGGCATCATCGCCTCGCTCGTCATCTGCACGATCCTCTACGGCGCCGTCGCCCTCGTCGTCACCGGCATGGTGCCGTACCAGGACCTCGACCCGGCCGCCGCGCTCGCGAACGCCTTCGCCTTCCACGGCCAGACCTGGATGGCCACCGTCATCTCCGCCGGCGCCGTCGCGGGGCTCACGACGGTCGTCCTGACGCTCATGATCGGCGCGAGCCGCATCATCTTCGCGATGTCGCGCGACGCGCTCCTGCCCCGCGGACTCGCGAAGGTGCACCCCCGCTTCCGGACCCCGTGGGTGATCTCGATCATCGTGACGGTCATCGTCGCCGTGGTCGCGGGGCTCACCCCCGTCGGCGTGCTGGAGGAGATGGTGAACATCGGCACGCTGTCGGCGTTCGTCCTCGTCTCCGTCGGGGTCATCGTGCTGCGCCGGCGTCGCCCCGACCTGCCGCGCGGTTTCCGCGTGCCGCTGAACCCGTGGCTGCCCGCCCTGTCGGCCGTCGTCTGCATCTACCTGATGCTGAACCTCACGGTCGAGACCTGGCTGCGCTTCCTCATCTGGCTCGCGCTCGGCTTCGTCATCTACTTCGCGTACTCGCGCCGGCACTCGCGGCTGGCGAAGGGCGGCGACCTCTACACCGCGCCGACCGCGCAGTGACGGCGCACCGGGCCTGCGGCTCCCGCCCGTAGACTCGGTCCGTCAGGGCCTTTAGCTCAGCTGGTAGAGCGCCACGTTTACACCGTGGATGTCGTCGGTTCGATCCCGGCAGGGCCCACTCCCGGCATCCGCCCTCCGCTGTCTCATCTCGCCGTCTCGAACGGCGAACGCCGCCGGGCGCAATGGGTAGGCTGAGGACAAGCGAGTTGTGCGCGGCGAACAAGCGCGCCCTCGCTCGAACCCTCCTTCCTGGCACGATCTGCCAGGCGACGAAAGGCCTCTTGTGACTGTCAACGATCAGGATCCGTACTCGCAGGGCCCGCAGGACAGCGACCCGGAAGAGACGTCGGAGTGGCAGGAATCCCTGCGCCAGCTCGTCGACGCCCGGGGCGCCGGCCGCGGCCGCGAGATCATGCTGAGCCTGCTGCAGAGCTCGCGCGAACTGCACTTGAATGTCCCGCAGGTCCCCACCACGGACTACATCAACACGATCCCGGCAGACAGCGAGCCCGAGTTCCCCGGTGACGAAGAGATCGAGCGTCGCTACCGCCGCTGGATCCGCTGGAACGCCGCGTTGACGGTGCACCGCGCTCAGCGTCCCGGCATCGGCGTCGGCGGTCACATCTCGACCTACGCCTCGTCGGCGGCTCTCTACGAAGTCGGTTTCAACCACTTCTTCCGCGGCCCCGACCACTCCAGCGGCGGCGACCAGGTCTTCTTCCAGGGCCACGCCTCCCCCGGCATGTACGCCCGCTCCTTCCTCGAGGGCGGGCTCACGAGCCAGCAGCTCGACGGCTTCCGCCAGGAGGCATCCGCTGCCCCCCACGGTCTGCCGTCGTACCCGCACCCGCGTCTCATGCCGGACTACTGGCAGTTCCCGACCGTGTCGATGGGTCTCGGTCCGATCAACGCCATCTACCAGGCGATGACGAACAAGTACCTCACCAACCGCGGGATCAAGGACCTCTCCGACTCGCACGTCTGGGCCTTCCTCGGCGACGGCGAGATGGACGAGGTCGAGAGCCGCGGTCAGCTGCAGGTCGCGGCGAACGAGGGCCTCGACAACCTCACCTTCGTCGTCAACTGCAACCTGCAGCGACTCGACGGCCCGGTGCGCGGCAACGGCAAGATCGTGCAGGAGCTCGAGAGCTTCTTCCGCGGCGCCGGCTGGAACGTCATCAAGGTCGTCTGGGGCCGCGAGTGGGACGACCTGCTCTCCCGCGACACCGACGGCGCCCTGCTGAACCTCATGAACAGCACTCCGGACGGCGACTTCCAGACGTACAAGGCCGAGAACGGCGCGTACGTCCGCGAGCACTTCTTCGGCCGCGACGAGCGCGCCGCCGCCCTCGTCAAGGACTACTCCGACGAGCAGATCTGGAACCTCAAGCGCGGCGGGCACGACTACCGCAAGGTCTTCGCGGCGTACAAGGCCGCCGTCGAGCACAAGGGCCAGCCCACCGTCATCCTCGCCAAGACGGTCAAGGGATACGGCCTCGGTCCGCACTTCGAGGGGCGCAACGCGACGCACCAGATGAAGAAGATGACCCTGGACGACCTCAAGCTCTTCCGCGACCAGATGCACATCCCGCTGACGGACGCGCAGCTGGAGGAGAACCCATACGAGCCGCCGTACTACCACCCGGGTGAGGGCGACGAGACCATCGAGTACATGGTCGAGCGCCGTCGCGCGCTGGGCGGCACGCTCCCGCAGCGTCGCAGCACGCACACCGCGATCAGCCTTCCCGACGACAGCGTCTACGCGCTGCCGAAGAAGGGCTCGGGCACGCAGGAGGTCGCCACCACGATGGCGTTCGTCCGCCTGCTCAAGGACCTGCTGCGCACGAAGGACTTCGGCCACCGCATCGTGCCGATCATCCCCGACGAGGCGCGCACGTTCGGTATGGACGCCTACTTCCCGACCGCGAAGATCTACAACCCGAACGGACAGAACTACACGTCCGTCGACCGCGAGCTGCTCCTGGCCTACAAGGAGAGCCCGCAGGGCCAGATCATGCACGTCGGCATCAACGAGGCCGGCGCCGTCGCCGCCTTCACGGGTGTCGGCACCTCCTACGCGACGCACGGCGAACCGCTCATCCCGGTCTATGTCTTCTACTCGATGTTCGGCTTCCAGCGCACGGGCGACGCCCAGTGGGCGGCGGGCGACCAGATGGCGCGCGGCTTCATCATCGGCGCCACCGCCGGACGGACCACGCTGACCGGTGAAGGCCTCCAGCACGCCGACGGCCACTCGCACCTGCTCGCCTCGACCAACCCGGCGACGGTCTCCTACGACCCGGCCTACGGCTACGAGATCGCGCACATCGTGCAGTCGGGTCTCGAGCGCATGTACGGCGGGGAGCACGAGGACCCGAACGTCATGTACTACATCACGGTCTACAACGAGCCGATCGTCCAGCCGAAGGAGCCGGAGGATGTCGACGTCGACGGCATCATCCGCGGCATCCACCGCGTCGCGACCGGGTCGGGTGAGGGCCACCGCGCCCAGATCCTCGCCTCGGGCGTGGGTCTGCCGTGGGCGCTCGAGGCGCAGGAGCTGCTGCAGAAGGACTGGGGCGTGAGCGCCGACGTCTGGTCGGTCACCAGCTGGACCGAACTGCGTCGTGACGGTCTGGCGGCGGACGAGCACAACTTCCTGCACCCGACCGAAGAGCCCAAGACGGCCTACGTCACCGAGAAGCTGCGCGACTCCGAGGGACCGATCGTCGCCGTCAGCGATTTCATGCACGCCGTGCAGGACCAGATCCGCCAGTGGATCCCCCGCCGGTACGCGACGCTCGGTGCCGACGGCTTCGGCTTCTCGGACACGCGCGCCGCGGCCCGTCGCCAGTTCAAGATCGACGGCCCGTCGATCGTCGTGCGCACGCTGCAGGCCCTGGCCGAGGACGGCGTCGTCGACCGCGGCCTGTCGGCTCAGGCGATCGAGAAGTACCGTCTGCACGACGTCAACGCCGGCACCTCCGGCAACGCGGGCGGCGAAGCCTGACCCGCGCGATGACCGAACGGCCGACCGCCCAAGAGAAGGCGGAGACACTGGCGTGGCTCCGTCGGATCTCGGGTGATCTCGCGACCACCACGCTGCGCAGGCTCGAAGAGTCCCTGCCGTGGTACGGCGAGATGCCCCCCGGGCGGCGGTCGGCCGTCGGTCTCGTCGCGCAGTCCGGCATCTCGTCCTTCATCGACTGGTACGACGACCCGAACTCGACGCCGTGGATCGCGGCCGACATCTTCGCGTCCGCTCCCCGCGAGTTGCTGCGGAGCATCAGCCTGACCCAGACGCTCCAGCTGATCCGCGTGACGGTGGAGACGACCGAGGAGCGCGTCGCGGGACGCGGCAACGGGCTGCGCGAGAGCATCCTGCTGTACTCGCGCGAGGTCGCCTTCGCGGCTGCGGACGTCTACGCCCGCGCGGCCGAGGCGCGCGGACTGTGGGATGCCCGCCTCGAGGCGCTCGTCGTCGACTCGATCCTGACGGGCGAGGCCGACGAGGAGCTGCCGAGCCGCATCGCGGCGCTGGGGTGGCACGGGCACGGCGAGGTCGCCGTCCTCGTAGGGACGACACCGCCTCAGCTGGACGTCGACCAGGTGCGCCGGACGGCCCGCAAGCTCGGTGTGGACGTCCTCATCGGTGTGCAGGGTTCGCGCCTGGTGCTCGTCATCGGGCGGGCCGACCAGACGGGCCGAGAGGATGCCGAGGAGCTCCCGTTCACCGACATCGCGGCGCGTCTCGAACCGGGGTTCGGGAGCGGTCATCTCGTGCTGGGCCCGACGGCGCCCGCCCTGTTGGATGCCGGCATCAGCGCGCGTGCCGCCCTCGCCGGCTTCGCTGTGGCGAAGTCCTGGCGCCACGCACCGCGGCCCGTCGACGCCGACGACCTGCTGCCCGAACGCGCCCTCGCCGGTGACCCGCTCGCGAAGGCCACCCTCATCGACAAGATCTACCGACCGCTGCAGGCGCACTCGACGGACCTCGTCACGACGCTGTGGAGCTACCTCGACAACGGCCGCTCGCTCGAAGCGACGGCCCGCGAGCTCTTCGTCCACCCCAACACGGTGCGGTACCGCCTGAAGCGGGTGTCGGACGTGATCGGGTGGGATGCCACCGGTCCCCGGGAGGCGCTCATCCTCCAGACGGCGCTGATTCTCGGCTCGATCGGCGCCGAGGTGACCCGCCGACGCCCGGCGCGCCGCGGCTGATCCTGTACGACACAGACAAACGATCCGCACTTTGTTGTGTGCCGACCGACAGCACGTCCGACCCGAACTTGCAAGGATGGAAACCGTGATCATCGCCGTCTTCCCGGGCCAGGGTTCGCAGACCCCCGGGTTCCTCACCCCGTGGCTCGACACCGAAGGCACCCGCGAGCTGCTCGAGCAGTACTCCGCGTTCGCCGAGGTCAACCTCGTCGCCGCCGGAACCGAGTGGGATGCCGACCGCATCCGCGACACCAAGGTCGCCCAGCCCCTCATCGTCGCCGCGAGCCTGCTCTCCTGGCGCGCGCTCGTCGCCGCCGGTCACCGCCCGGACGGTGTCGCGGGACACTCCGTGGGCGAGATCGCGGCGCTCGTCGCCGCCGGCGTCCTCACCGAGGAGGACGGTATGCGCCTGGTGGGCATCCGCGGCCGCGCGATGGCCGAGGCCGCCGCGCTCGAGGAGACGGGCATGAGCGCCGTCGTCGGAGGGGACGAGGCCACGGTCCTCGGCCGCCTCGAGGAGCTGGACCTCACCCCCGCCAACTACAACGGCGGCGGTCAGATCGTCGCCGCCGGCGCGCTGCCCGCCCTCGCGGAGCTCGCCGCCGAGGCGCCGCGCGGCAGCCGCGTCATCCCGCTGCAGGTCGCCGGCGCGTTCCACACGCGGTACATGGCGCCGGCCGTCGACACGCTGCGGTCGGCCGCGGCCGACGTCTCGGCATCCGACCCCTCTCTCACGCTCTGGAGCAACCGCGACGGCGGCACCGTCACCGACGGCCGCGCCGCACTGGATCTGCTCGTCGCGCAGGTCGCTAACCCCGTCCGCTGGGACCTGTGCATGGCTTCGTTCGCCGACAACGGCGTGACCGGGATCATCGAGCTCGCACCGGCGGGCACGCTCGTCGGACTCGCCAAGCGCGGGCTGCGCGGCGTACCGTCTGTTGCGGTGAAGACGCCCGAGGACCTCGCCGCCGCGAACGCCCTCCTGACCGGAGAGAACGCATGACCCCCCAGCTGATCCAGCCGACCGGCGTCGCCCACACCCGCATCTACTCCTACGGTGCGGCGCGCGGTCAGAACGCCGTCCCCAACGAGGACCTGATCGAACCGATCGACTCCAGCGACGAGTGGATCCGTCAGCGCACCGGGATCATCACCCGCGTGAGGGCGGATGCCGACACCTCGGCGATCGATCTCGCCGCCGACGCCGCCGTCGAGGCGATCGAACGCTCCGGCATCCCGGCCGACAAGATCGACGCCGTCATCGTCGCGACGATCTCGAACCCGAAGCAGACGCCGTCGGTCTCGGCGATCGTCGCCGACCGCGTGGGCGCGAACCCGGCGGCCGCCTACGATCTCAACGCCGCCTGCGCCGGCTTCGCCTACGGGGTCGCCCAGGCCGATGCCCTCATCCGCGCCGGCGCCGCCCACTACGCGGTCGTCATCGGTACCGAGAAGCTCAGCGACGTCGTGGACCCCACCGACCGCTCCATCTCGTTCCTCCTGGGCGACGGCGCGGGCGCGGTCGTCGTCGGACCGAGTGAGACTCCGGGCAT
Source organism: Microbacterium sp. CnD16-F (assembly GCF_024124465.1). NCBI lineage: Bacteria > Bacillati > Actinomycetota > Actinomycetes > Micrococcales > Microbacteriaceae > Microbacterium > Microbacterium sp. CnD16-F. Next base: position 59,773 of record NZ_JAMXSA010000011.1, on the reverse strand, counting down.
CGGTCCGACCATCTGGGGCTCGGACGGCTCGAAGGCGGATGCCGTGGGCATGAACCACACGCTGACCGAGTTCCGCGACGGCCTCGCCCCCTGGCCCACCCTCCGTCAGGAGGGCCCGACGGTGTTCCGCTGGGCCGTCTGGGAGATGGTCAAGGTCGCACGGCAGGCCATCGAAGCCGCCGGGATCACCCCCGACGACCTGGCCGCCTTCGTGCCGCACCAGGCCAACATGCGCATCATCGACGAGTTCGCCAAGCAGCTGAAGCTGCCCGAGTCCGTCGTGATCGGTCGAGACATCGAGACGACGGGCAACACCTCCGCGGCATCCATTCCGCTGGCGACGCACCGTCTGCTCGAAGAGCACCCCGAACTCAGCGGCGGCCTCGCCCTGCAGATCGGATTCGGAGCCGGACTCGTGTTCGGCGCCCAGGTCGTCGTCCTCCCGTGACGACGGCACTCCCCCACCTAAACTGACTACCGGCCCGGCTGGGCCCGATTCCCACAGAAGGAGAAATCCCATGGCATTCACCAACGACGAGGTCCTCGCCGGCCTGGCCGAGCTCATCACCGACGAGACCGGAATCTCGTCCGACGAGGTCGCCCTCGAGAAGTCGTTCACCGACGACCTCGACATCGACTCGATCTCGATGATGACGATCGTCGTCAACGCCGAGGAGAAGTTCGGCGTCACCATCCCCGACGACGAGGTCAAGAACCTCAAGACCGTCGGCGACGCCGTCACCTACATCTCGTCCAACCAGGCCTGATCCGCGCGTCCGGTGGGGGTTCGCCCCCACCGGAGCAGCACGAGGGAACCATGAGCAACAAGCGAATCTTCGTCACCGGCATCGGTGCGACCTCCCCCATCGGCGGAACCGCCGGCGAGAGCTGGGACGCCCTCCTCGCCGGAGAGTCCGGCGCGCGCACCCTCGAGCACGAGTGGGTCGAGCAGTACCAGCTGCCCGTCACGTTCGCCGCCGAGGCGAAGGTGCGCCCCGAGACGGTGCTGGAACGCCCCGTCGCCAAGCGACTCGACCCGTCGTCGCAGCTCGCGATGGTCGCCGCCAAGGAGGCCTGGGAGGACGCGGGTTCGCCCGAGGTCGACCCTGAGCGCCTCGGCGTCGAGTTCGCCACGGGCATCGGCGGCGTGTGGACGCTCCTCGATGCCTGGGACACCCTGCGCGAGAAGGGGCCGCGTCGCGTCATGCCGATGACGGTGCCCATGCTCATGCCCAACGCGGCGGCGGGCAACCTGTCGCTGCACTTCGGTGCCCGCGCCTACGCCCGCACCTTCGCGAGCGCCTGCGCGTCGAGCACCGAGTCGATCGTCAACGCCCTCGAGCACATGCGCGCGGGCCTCGCCGACGTCGTGATCGCCGGCGGTACCGAATCGGCGATCCACCCCATCACGATCGCGTCGTTCGCCTCGATGCAGGCGCTCTCGCGGCGCAACGACTCGCCCGAGACGGCATCCCGTCCCGGCAGCATCGACCGCGACGGCTTCATCATGGGCGAGGGTGCGGCCGTGCTGATCCTCGAGACCGAGGAGCACGCCAAGGCGCGCGGCGCCAAGATCTACGCCGAGCTCGTCGGCGGCGGCGTCACGGCGGATTCGTACCACATCACCGCCAACGACCCCGAGGGCACCGGCGCCGCGCGCGCCGTCCGTCTCGCCCTGGAGATGGCGGATGCCGCGCCGGACGACGTGACCCACATCAACGCGCACGCGACCTCCACCCCGGTCGGCGACCCGAACGAATACGTCGCACTGAAGTCCGTCTTCGGCGACCGTGTCGAGGAGATGCCCGTCTCGGCCACGAAGGCCTCCACGGGCCACCTGCTGGGCGGTACGGGCGCCCTCGAGGCGATGTTCACGGTGCTCGCTCTGCGCGACCGTGTCGCTCCCCCGACGATCAACATCACGGAGCCGGACCCGGCCGTGCCGTTCCGCCTGTCCGGCGACGCGGTGCCGCTCGGCGACGGTGACCAGCTGGCCATCAGCAACTCGTTCGGCTTCGGCGGTCACAACGCCGTCGTCGCGTTCCGCTCGGTCTGATCCGACACACGACAGACGCCCCCGGGAAGCCACCGGGGGCGTCTGTCGCTCTATCCAGGCGGGGCCGAGGCCGCCCCGGTCTCCGGGAAGCCGTCCGAAGCCGGTCGAGGCTCTCCTGCCCCGCCTGAAAACCTGTCCGATCGTGGAGTGTCCGCTGGGGACGCGTCGTCTCAGCCGACCTTGTGCAGCCAGACGACCGGCGCGTCGTCGCTGGCGTGGCGGAACGGCTCGAGCTCGTCGTCCCAGGCGACGCCGAGCGCGACGTCGAGCTCTCGCTGGAGCTCGGTGATGTCGCCGGCCGCGATCTCCATGGCGTACCGGAGGCGGTCCTCGCCGATGACGACGTTGCCGGCCGAGTCCGTCTGGGCGTAGTGGATGCCGAGGCTCGGCGTGTGCAGCCACCGGCCGCCGTCGCTGCGCGGCGTCGGGTCCTCGCTCACCTCGTAACGCAGGTGCTCCCACCCGCGCATGGCGGTCGCGAGTGCGGCGCCGGTGCCGGCGGGTCCCTCCCAATAGAACTCCGCACGTCGGCTGCCGTCGAGGACAGGCTGGTCCGCCCACTCGAAGTTGACGGCGTGCCCGAGGGCACGCCCGGCCGCCCACTCGAGGTGGGGGCACAGCGCGCGTGGCGCGGAGTGGATGAAGATCACTCCGCGCGCCTGAGGTGTGGCCATCGATCTCTCCGTTTCGTTCAGGTACGTCTTCCCCTACGACCTGATGGAGAGTGCTGGCCGGCTATCCGGTTGTGCCGCCATTATCGCCCATCGGGGGCGCGAATCACAACCGTGTAACACCAGGTCGTCGCGTGTTCGTCAACCCCGTGGCACGCGGGAGCTCACGAGCGCACGCTGAAGATCCACGCGAAAGGAACACCATGAGCGACAACACGCCCCACACCCGCGATGCCGACGACGCCCACGCCGACGATGCCCCTCCCACCGACGCCGTCAGCGACGAGGTGAAGGACGACGCGGCGCGCGCCGGCGACGAGGTCACCGAGGGCGACTAAGGAACGAGCGATTCGGTAGGGCGGGTGGGACTTGAACCCACGATCGTCGGGTTATGAGCCCGCTGCCTTGACCAGCTTGGCCACCGCCCCCTGTGAGGACGAGCCTATCGTTTCGGTCGTTCCTCGTCCTTGACGGGCGGATCCGGCCAGACCTTCGCGACGGTCTCGGTGATCCGGATCGATCCCGTCGTGGGCTTCTTGCCGTCGGTGAACTCGGTGCTGCCGCGGGAGATCGGGATCTCCTGGCTGTCGCTGATCACCTGCGGGTGGTACCGGGCGAGCTGGAAGACGCCGACGATCGCGAGCGCGCCCGCCACGGTGAACCCGATGTACGCCCAGAACGGGGCACCGCTCGCCTCGTCGAGGACGGCGAGGCCGATGACGATCGCGACGATCGGGTCGATCACCGTGAGTCCGGCGATGACGAGGTCCGGCGGGCCCGACGAGTACGCCGTCTGGACGAAGTAGGCGCCCATCGCCGTTCCGGCGAGCAGCGCGACGATGCACAGGACCGTCAGCCACTCGAAGTCGCCGTTGGCGATGCGGTTGATGACGACCTTCGCGAGGGTCGCGACGAAGCCATAGACGATGCCGGCCGCGACGATGTAGAAAAGGGCCCGCATCCGCTTGCGGAGGGTCACCCACAGGACGCCCAGCACGACGACGACGCCGAGGAGGATCCAGAGGACCGTCAGCAGCTGCGGGTCGCTGATCGGGCGCTCGGTCGCGTACAGCGCGGCGACCGTCACGAAGATGAAGATGCCGCCGACGCACAGGGCGATCGAGGTGATCGAGCGTCGCGTCGGCTTGTGTCCGCTGACCCGCGCGTTGAGCAGCGTGGTGATGACGAGCGAGATCGCGCCGATCGGCTGTACGAGGATCAGCGGCGCGAAGGACAGCGCCGCGAGCTGGCAGAGGATCGCGAGGCCCAGCATGACGGTCCCGAGGACCCACGACGGACGGCGCAGCAACCGCAGAAGCTGACCGCCGGTCAGGCCGGAGACACCCGCCTGCGCGGTGAGCTGCTCGACCTTCTGCACGCCGCGGTGCTGATACTGCGCACCGAACGACATGAACACCGCGCCGATGATCGCGAGCGGGATGCCGATGAGGATCGCCGGGTTCCCGAAGACGCCGACGAGCTCGTCGGTCAGGTCGTCGATCGGCGTCCCGGGGAGAATCACGCCTCGACGATACCGGGCGCGAGCCTCGTTAGGCTTCTGACGTGGCCGTACTTCCGATTCGCATCATGGGCGATCCTGTCCTCCATTCCGTCGCCGCTCCCGTCGACGAGGTGACCGACGACATCCGCACGCTCGTCGCCGACATGTTCGAGACGATGGACACGGCACCGGGTGTCGGCCTCGCCGCCCCGCAGGTCGGCGTCGGGCTCCGTATCTACACGTACTCGTATCAGGACGACGACGGGCAGCCGTGGCGGGGTGTCCTCATCAACCCGGAACTCTGGATGACGCCGCCCGAGCCCGGCTCCCCCGACCCCGACGACGAGTCCGAGGGGTGCCTGTCCTTCCCGGGCGAGCGGTTCGCTCTGCGCCGGGCCGACGCGGTCCTGGTGACGGGCACGGACCTCGACGGCGCTCCGGTCGAGATCCGCGTCGAGGGCTGGCGCGCCCGCATCATGCAGCACGAGTTCGACCACCTCAACGGCATCCTCTACATCGACCGCCTGTCGGACTCCGACTGGAAGACCACCCAGAAGATCGCTCGCAAGCGCGGCTGGGGCAAGCCCGGACAGAGCTGGATGCCGGGCGTCGACGACCTCGACGCCTGACCGGCCGTCCGCCATGGAGCCGTGGGAGCTGCACGGGTGGTTCGACGACTTCGTCGACACCTGCAACCGGCACGATCTGGCGGCGATCCGGGATCTTCTCGATCCGGGTGTCCGGCGCGCCCACCTCCCCGCAGGAGCGGACGCCTGGATCGATGACCTGGCCGATCTGTTCCACGGCTTCCCGGACTGGCGGTGGAAGACGATCCAGGTGGTCGCCGAGGATGATCGGATCGCCGCGCACCTGCGCGCCGGCGGAACGCACACAGGGGTGTGGCGCGGCATCCCGCCGACGCGTCGGCACGTGAACGTCGCCGAGTTCCTGTTCCTGCGCATCACGGCGGGACGCGTGGTCGCCGTGACCGGATCGGGCGACGAGGCCGTACAGGCCCACCTCACCGGCTGACACCGATGTCCGCCGCTCTGCGTACGATCGCGGAGTCGGCCGGAGAGAGGGATGCCGGTTGGGTGCGAACAGGCGGTACGCGGCGAGCGTCGATGCGCGGATGGACGACCGCATCCTGCAGCGGGTCGCGTCGCGCGGCATCCTGCAGTCCCTCACCAACGAGGAGCTGGAGCTCGACCGCAGGCCCGTGACGACCGATCCGCGCCCTGCCCGGGTGCAGGCGTGGGTGCGCTTCGGCGCCGAGGCGGTGCTCGTCGATGCGGATCTGTGCATGTGGACCGACCGGGCCGCGGCGATCCGATTCCGGGTCGGCGATCAGGAGCGCCGGTGCTGGGTGTGGTCGGGCGCTGTGCTCCGCGACGGGTGAGGTCGGGCCCGGCGTGAGCGCCGGGCCCGACTCCACGTTCCGCGCGCAGCGCGTATGTTCCGCTGCGGGTTTTTCAGCGCCAGGACGAGCGCTCCGTATCCGCGGAATCGCGGTACACGGAAGCCCGCGAGCAGGCGCCCGAGCGATCGTCCGAGCTGCACCGCGCGGCGCTCGGACTGCAGCGGCTGCACGCGTGCGACGTCGTCGAGGTCGATCGGCGCGAGCGCCAGGACTTTCGCCGCGACGGCGCGCTCGATCAACGCAGCACCTCGACGGGTGCGCGCGATCACCACCGACGACCCCTCACCCTCGTCGAAGGTCGGGAACCCCCGCTCGTCCGTCGCCCAGAAGTCACCCACCGCGATGTCGGCGTGCTCACCCGTGCCGTCGGGACAGATCTTGCAGCGGGACTGCAGCTGCCGACCGAGGTGGTGACCCCAAGACTCGTTGTAATCCTGGGACCCGCTGGCGGCACCGGTGAAGACGAACCGACCCGGCCACCCGTCCCCCCGGTATCGCAGCGAAGTGAGTTGCTCGGGGTCACCGCCGAGCTTCTGGACGAGACCGTCGGTCGCGTGCTGACTCGGAGTGCCGGCGCAGAAGAACGAGAGCAGGATCGGGTCCTCCCCGGAGGTGGCGTCGAGGTACTGGCGAAGACCGGCGAGCTCGCAGGGCTTACCGACCATCCCGCCGCCGTTCCACGCGGAGGGCACGCTGACGGGCGCGTATCGCGAGCCCGCAGCCGCCAGCGCTTCCTCCCGGGAGGTGATCGTGACGGGCGCCGTCCGCTTCGGACGCGAGGCGTCCTGCGCGGCACCGGTGACGATCGCAGCCTCTCCGACGTCGAGGAGAAAGGCGGTCAACGCCGTCAGCACGCCCCCGCTGCTTCCCGCTCGTCTGACAGAGTCGTCCACCGCGTGCCCTTCCCACGCAGCGACCACGCGACCGAACAGCCAGTGCGTCGATCCTTCCGAGTCGGGTGCGCGCAGTCGGACGCCGGGGCAGGATGCGTGGAAGGTGCGCGCCTGCGCCGCGTCATCGTCGCCGCCGCGCGGTGCCACGGTGGGTCGCATGAATCCGTCGGCGGACAGTCCCATCGTGACCCGGTCGGACACCAGCGCACAGACACCGCAGCCCGTGCAGTTGTCGTTGCGGACGACCGCGTCGACGGCACCGGCTAGAAGATCCCTGTTCGCGCGCACGCGATCCCCGTTCGCTCCCGTCAGCCCTGCTCCTCAGAGCCCCCAGAGGACTGACGTCCTGATCTGTCTACCAGAAACATCGTGAGTACGCCGCTCGGAAGGCTGTCGTCAGGTCGCGACGGCGACGCCCGGCACCTCGGCGAGGGAGGTGTACACCGGGAGGCCGCGCTCCCGCGCGATCGCCACGACCTGGTCTGCGCCTCGGGACTCGCCCGGAAGGCGCAGCACGGCGTCGCAGTGCTGCAGCAGTCGCTCGGCCGTCGGGTACACGACCTGCGCGGCCAGGGGGTCGTGCGGACCCTCAGCGCCGGCGCTGCGCAGAACGGGCAACGCCACCCACTCCCCGATCATCGGGATGTGGCCGGCTCGGAATATCGGCCAGGCGGCCTGCTCGAGATTGCGCCGCATGAGGTCGGGGTCCCCGTTCGTACCCGAGGCGTACGGGCCGGCGATGAGGATCAGGAGGGGGCGAGGTGCGTCGGAGGGGGTCATGTCGATGGAACACGCACAAACATGCACAACCGTGAAGGATCGCGAGTGCTCGCCGCCACCCGCAAACAGTTGCTGCTCGACCGACTCCGCTCGGACGGCCGCATCGTCGCGAAGGAGCTCGCCGCGGAACTGGGGCTCTCCGAGGACAGCATCCGCCGCGATCTTCGCGAACTGGATGCCGCCGGGCTGGCCGTCCGGGTGTACGGCGGCGCCCTTCCCGCACCCCCCGCCGTCGCGAACTACGGGGTGCGCGAAACCGTCGCGACCGACAGCAAGACACGCGTCGCGCGGCGCGCGGCCCAGCTGATGGAACCGGGCAGCACCGTCATCCTCGACGGCGGGACGACCGCGCTCGCGACCGTGCGCGCGCTCGACCCCGGTCGCGAGTGCACGATCATCACCCACAGCCCCACCGTGGCGACCGCGCTGCTGCACCACACCGCCGAGGTCATCATCCTCGGGGGCCGCCTGTTCAAGCACTCGGCCGTCGCCTCGGGCGCCGCCACGTGGAGGCGGCGATGACCGTTTCCGCGGACCGGTTCCTGCTCGGTGTCACGGGTGTCCACGAGGACGCGGGCCTCACCACCGGCGACGCCGACGAGGCCGCGATGAAGCGCACGCTCGCGAGCCGCGCGGCGGAGCCCTTCGTCCTCGGGACTGCGGAGAAGATCGGGGCCGCGTCGCGATATCGCCTTCTGACGTGGGATGCGGTCGACGGGGTGATCGTCGACGCGGAGGATGCTGCCGGCGCCACGACGCTGTCCGCTCTCAAACGGCGCGACGTCAGCGTCCTGCGCTGAGGGTCAGCGCCGGCGCGGGCGCGACTGCCGGCGGAACCGGGCTTCGCGCGACGCGACCTGGACGCCGAGCCCGGTGATGCCCGCGACGAGCGCGCCGAAGAGGGCGAAGAAGGCGACGTCCTGGCCGCCGCAGTACTGGAACGCGGCCCAGACCAGCAGGACGACGGAGGCGGCGAGGACGATCACGCCCGCGCGTTCGCCCCAGCTCCACACCTTCCAGCCACCGACGACGGTGCTCATGGCTCCAGGATGAGGCCGCTGTGGGCCCCGCGTAAGGAAATTTCTCGGAAGAGCGGATGCCGCGCCCCGGCATCCGTGCCGCGAAAGCGAAAACCCCCGGCGGGACCGGGGGTTTCGTTCAATGGCTCCCCGGCTTGGACTCGAACCAAGAACCTATCGGTTAACAGCCGATTGCTCTGCCAATTGAGCTACCGAGGATCAGTCACCCGCCACCGGGCAACCACACAATCGTAGCAAAGCCCGAGGGGTGCTCGTGACATCAGCCGCCGATGCGTGTCGCTTCGTCGGGGGTCCAGAGCACGTCGTCCAGGGTGGGGCCGACACCGATCGGGTGGCCGGCGCGCAGGACGAGGACCTGGGCCTCGAGGTCGGCCACGAGCTCGCGCTCGTTCGTGACGACGAGCAGAGCCATCCCGTCGTCGACACGTCGCCGGAGAGCGTCGAGGACGGCGGGCCGGACGTCGACGTCGAGGTTCGCATAGGGCTCGTCCGCGATGAGGACCGTGGGATCGAGCACGAGGCTGCGCGCGATTGCGACGCGTTGACGCATGCCGGAGCTCAGCTCGTAGGGGTACTTCTCCGACGCCCCGATGGGGAGCTGCAACTCGTCGAGCAGCGCGGCGACCCGCAGCGCGAGGGCGCGCTCGTTGACCTTGCGATCACGGGCTGTGATCGGTTCCGCGACGATCTCCGAGATGGTGAGCCGCGCCGGAAGATCCGAGTTCGCGCCTTGACGCAGGTGCCCGGTGCGATAGGTCAGGACCCGCCGGGCGCGACCCCGTGCACGAAGGGAGATGCCGGCGACCTCCCCGACCCCGCCGACGATGCGCAGGTCGCGGTGGTCCGCCCCCGCGAGACACGAGGCGAGACTCGACTTGCCGGAACCCGTCGCGCCCATCACCGCGACGACCTCGCCCGGCGCGACCCGCAGAGACACGCCGTCGACGACACGCGTGTCTGCGGAGACACGAGCGATCGACAGGTCGGAGCAGTAGATGACGGCATCCGGTTCGGTCACTCGAGGCATGCTTTCCATCCTCATCCGTCGGGGACGCGGGCGCCAGTCCGGGGCGGTGCGGAAATTGCGGCGGATCCGGTGCGTTGTTCGGGGCGCGCGGTGTCGTGGCACGTCGCGGGCGCCGTCGTCGTGATCCGCGCACGCATTCGAGCGTGGGCTCGTGAGGTGTCGCGACGTCCGCTCGCGGCCGGCTGACGAGGATGAGAGGACTCTCATTCTCGAGGTGTGCATAACGAGTGTTCTGAGCCGGTTTCGCCGGGGTGGATGTCGGTGGCCAGTGGCAGAGTTCAGGTATGACGGATGCGGCGGAAACCCCCGGTGGCGATGACTATCTCGCTGCTCTGGCGGGGGTCGTCGCTGGCGTCGATTCCGCGGCTCGACGGATCGCCGCAGCGCAGATCGACGAGCTGCGTATGCTCGCTGCGGCGGGCCGGTTGGCGGAGGCGCAGATCGCGCAGCGGAACGCCCGGGTGCAGGTTCACGACATGGCGCTGCGGTCCATCGCGGCCGAGGTCGGCGGGGTCATGCGGGTCACCGACCGGACCGTGCAACGCCGGATCGGTGAAGCGCGGACGTTGATCGAAGGCTTCCCGGCGACCGTCGAGGCGTGGGAACAAGGCCGCATTGTGCGGGGTCACGCGATCGCGATCGTCGAGACCGGGACGAGTCTGCCCGCGGAGATGTGGGCGGAGTTCGAACAGGTGGCGATCAGCCGGTGCGTACGGGACACTCCGAACCGGGTGCGAGGTGAGCTCGAGATCCTCGCGCACCGAATGCACCCTCGCTCCTTCGCCGAGCGGCACGAGGAGGCTGCCGCGACGCGATGCGTCCGGATCGTGCCCGGACGAGACGGGATGTCCGACGTGATCGCAACCGTCCCGACGGTGATCGCCGAGGGCATCCACGACCGGCTCACGCAGCAAGCGCGGGCGATCATCGTCACGCGCGACGAACGCGCCGCTGCGCACGGAGGTATCGGTGTCGCGTTCGAGGCCGCAGTCACGCAACGCGAAAGCGCCAGCGACAGCGAGGACGCTGCCGTGATCGTCGCCACTGACAACCGGTCCGCCGACCAGGTCCGGGCCGACGTGTTCGCGGACCTCCTCCTCACGGGAGCACCCGCCATCGATGACACCCGCGACACCACCGCCGGTCCGCTCGGTGCGATCCGCGCGCGGGTGCAGGTGCTCATCCCCGCAGCGACACTCACCGGTCAAGACGACGGACCTTGCGACCTCACCGGGCGCTCCCCCATCGACCCCGCGACCGCCCGAACCCTCGCGGGCGACACCGGGATGTGGGAACGGCTCTTCCACGACCCCACCACCGGGGTCACCGTCTCAACCGACTCGTACCGGGTCCCGTCGGGAATGCGCCGGTTCCTGCAAGCCCGTGATCAGCACTGCCGGTTCCCCGGATGCCGCGTCGCCGCCATCCGCTGCGAGGTCGATCACACCCACGACCACGCGCTCGGCGGACGAACCGAACTCACCAACCTGGCGCACCTGTGCCAACGGCATCATTCGATGAAGCAGTTCACCGCCTGGCGGGTGCGACAACTGAAGGGTGGAGTCCTGGAATGGACCTCACCCCTCGGCAGGACCTATCGCGAAGACGCACCCACCCCGGCCGTCGCCTTCACCCCTGCCGCACCACCACCACCCCCGCCGACCACACCAGCGGAACCCGCACCCTTCTGAGCATCACGCGGCAATCAGAGCGCGTCGCTCTCGTAGCCCAGCGAACACTCCTGAGCGTGACGCGGCGGTGAGAGCGCGTCGCTCGCGTAGACCGGCAAACACGCCTGAGCGTGACTCAGCGGTACGAGAACGTCGCCCGCATGGCCCCGCGAGCACGCCTGAGCGTCACGCGGCGGTGCGAGAACGCCCCGCATCCCACCATCCCGCGTTTCTGCGCGGCGACACAAAGCGTCAGACGAGATCAGCCAGCGTCCGGCGCCGCTGGTCGAGGTCCCGCAGGGCGACCCGGACCGCGCGACCCTCCTCGGAGTCCGCCGGCACGCGCTGAACGGCGCCGAGCAGCTCCGCCTTCTCCCGATCCATCGCCCGCAGCCGAAGTCGACGGCACAGCGCACGCGCCGACGTCGTCGCCTCCACCTCCGTCAACGCCGGGAACGACGCCGTCAACAGCTCCGCGGCGAGCCCGCGATACGGCTCCCGCGTCGCGTCCACAGCAGCCGTCGACCACCCGACACGCGAACGGTCCGGCTGCGCCGCCACCGCCTGGCGCACCGCGTCGAGCGCCGGATGCTCCATCGGGATCTGCAACGCGGCATCCACTTCTTCCTGATCGATGACGTGCCCGTACTGCAGCACACCCATCAGCGCATCCCGCTCGAGGGTCACGCTCGCCGTCCGCGGAAGGCTCGCGACCGTCACCCGCAACGACGGAGCCGCTCCATCCGAGGACCCCTCGACCGGAGCCGCCTCCGGCTCCCGCGGGCCGCGCGGCCCGCGGGCCGCGCGCTCCACCGCCGGAGTGACCTCACCGAGGTCCATCCCGAGCTTGCGCGCCAGCACCCGCGTGTACCCCGGTCGCAGCGACGAGTCGCGGATCTCCGCGACGATCGGCGCGGCCGCGCGCAACGCGCCGACCCGGCCCTCGACGCTCCCGAGATCGAACCCGGTCAGCTTCTGGTCTATGACGAACTCGAACATCGGCGCCTTCGCGTCCATCAACGCCCGCACGGCGCCGTCGCCGCGATTGAGCCGCAGATCGCACGGGTCGAGACCGTCCGGCGCGACCGCCACGTACGTCTGCGCCGCGAACCGCCTCTCCTCCGAGAACGCCCGCAACGCCGCCTTCTGCCCCGCGGCATCCGGATCGAACGTGAAAATCACCTCGCCCGAGGCACTGTCGTCACCCATCACCCGGCGCAGCACCGTGATGTGGTCCGACCCGAACGCGGTGCCGCACGTCGCGATCGCCGTGGTCACCCCGGCGAGGTGGCACGCCATCACGTCGGTGTACCCCTCCACGACGACGACACGGTGCGAGCGAGAGACGTCCTTCTTCGCGAGGTCGAGACCGTAGAGAACCTGCGCTTTCTTGTAGATCGGCGTCTCGGGCGTGTTCAGGTACTTGGGCCCCTGGTCGTCCTCGTACAGCTTCCGCGCCCCGAAGCCGATCGTCTGGCCCGTGAGGTCGCGGATTGGCCACACCACACGTCCGCGGAAGCGGTCGTACACGCCGCGCTGCCCCTGCGACACGAGCCCCGCCGTCGCCAACTCCTCGTCGGTGAAGCCCTGCGCACGCAGGGCGTCGCGCATGTTGTTCCACCCCTTCGGGGCGTATCCGACACCGAAGTGCGCGGCGGCACCGGCATCGAACCCGCGTTCGCCGAGGAACCGGCGACCCGCGTCGGCCTCCCCTGTCGCGAGCTGCGCGCGGAAGTACTCGGCCGCGGCCGTGTTCGCCTGGTAGAGCCGCGTGCGGCCGCCGGTCTCGGGCGCAGCACCGCCGTCCTCGTAGTGCAGCTGGTACCCGATGCGAGCCGCGAGACGCTCGACCGCCTCGGTGAACGACAGGTGGTCCATCGCGCGCAGGAACGAGTAGACGTCGCCCGACTCCCCGCATCCGAAGCAGTGGTAGTAGCCCGCCTGGGGCCGCACGTTGAAGCTCGGACTGCGCTCATCGTGGAACGGGCAGAGCCCCTTGAGGGACCCCACGCCCGCTGACTTCAGGGCGACCCGCTCCCCCACGATGTCCGCGATGTTCGTCCGGGCCTTCACCTCGTCGACGTCGGACTGCCGGATGCGGGCCATCAGAGACCTTCGATCGGCTCGGGAAGGGCGAAGCTCGCGTTCGCGACGACCCGAGACCCCGCCGGCCACAGGCCGAGTTCGCGCAAGTCCACCGGCCCGACGAGAGCCGAGTGCCACTCGATCGCGAAACGGTCGGTGAGCGTCGCCACCTGATCCACCACGACGCGCTTGCGTTCGACATCGCTCGATGCCGCCGCGAAGTCCACCGCGTGCACCCGATCGAGGTGCTCCGGACGCTCCAGCAGAGCCGACGCGAGGCGCTTCAGCACCCGACGCTGCTCCTTGTAGAGCCCCTTACGACCGTCGATCGACACGACGAACGCCCCGATCGTGCCCTTCAGCACCGCCATCTCGGCCTCGATCACCCGCGGCACGATCATCCTTCCCCGATAGCGGGTCAGCGCGGGCGTGTCGTAGTGCTCGCGCGTCGCCGCCGTCGCGGCACGAGCGAAGCGCCCGATGAAGTCGGACGTGAGGTTCTTCAGCCGGGCCACCGACGCCCGCGTGCCGTCGAAGTCGGTCATCCACTCGGGAAGTCGCACGAGTCGGTACAGCGCATCCGCGAGTTCATCGCGGCCGAACCCGAGCCCGACCCACGACTGGATCGCCGTCAGCAGCGCCTCGCGCTCCCGGGCATCCGCGAGTCGGCGGGGATCGAGGTACCCGTTCAGGACGGCGTCCTCGAAGTCGTGCACCGAGTAGGCGATGTCGTCGGAGAGGTCCATGACCTCGGCCTCGATGCACCGCACCCGACCGGGCGCGCCCTGCCGCATCCACCGGAAGATCGCCTCGTCCTCGGCGTACACACCGAACTTCTGGCGTCCTCCGGGATCCGGGATCGCGTGATCCGCCGTCCACGGGTACTTGCAGGTCGCGTCGAGGCTCGCGCGGGTGAGGTTCAGCCCGAAGCTCTCGCCGTCGTCGTCGACGACCTTCGGCTCGAGACGGGCGAGGATCCGGAGCGACTGCGCATTGCCCTCGAACCCGCCGATGTCCTCGGCCCACTCGTTGAGCGCCCGCTCGCCGTTGTGTCCGAAGGGCGGATGCCCGAGGTCATGGCTCAGGCACGCCGTGTCGACCACGTCGGGCGAGAGCTCGAGCGCGATCGCGAGCTCGCGTCCCACCTGTGCCACTTCGAGCGAGTGGGTCAGCCGGTTGCGGGCGAAGTCGTCGGGGCTCGCCGGGCTCAGCACCTGCGTCTTGGCCGCGAGCCGCCGGAACGCCGCGGAGTGCAGCACCCGGGCACGGTCACGGGCGAACCCGTCGCGCAGGGAACGGTGCTTCTCCGGGTGGAAACGCTCGGCGTCGTGGTCGTCGTAGCCCGTGGGGCGTCCGGCGGCGATGCCCACGCTCGCGCCGATCACCGACTCAGCCGCCACTGGTGTCGAGCTCCGCATCCGCGAGGGCAGTGGATGCCGCGTGTCCGATCTCGCGCGAGTCGAGCCACCCGTCGGGCAGGGCCGGCCGCTTCGGCGTGCCCGCACGCCCGCGCTGACCCTCCGCGGCGGCACCGGGGTACGGCGCGTCGAGGTCGAGCGTCGCGAGCAGCTCGTCGATCTCCGCGAGGCTCGACGCGGTCGCGAGGCGAGCCCGCAGGTCACCCCCGACGGGGTAGCCCTTGAAATACCAGGCGACGTGCTTGCGGATGTCGCGGCAGCCGCGGTCCTCGTCCTCGAAGAACTCGACCAGCAGCTCCGCGTGGCGACGGAACGCGGCCGCGACGAACCCGAGGGTCGCATCGACGGGCGGAGCGGCGTGGCCGGTGCCGAGTTCGCGCGCGAGGTCACCGAAGAGCCAGGGGCGGCCGAGGCATCCGCGTCCGACGACGACACCGTCGCAACCGGTCTCGGCCATCATCCGGCGGGCGTCCTCCGCCGACCAGATGTCGCCGTTGCCGAGCACGGGGACGCTCGTGACCGTCTCCTTCAGCTTCGCGATCGCGGACCAGTCCGCGTGGCCCGAGTAGAACTCCGATGCCGTCCGCGCGTGGAGCGCGACGGCGGCGACGCCGGCGCCTTCGGCGATCCGGCCCGCCTCGAGGTAGGTCAGGTGGTCGGAGTCGATGCCCTTGCGCATCTTGACGGTCAACGGGATGTCGCCGGCGGCCTTCGCGGCGCGTTCGACGATCTCGCGGAACAGCTCGGTCTTCCACGGCAGCGCCGCGCCGCCGCCCTTGCGGGTCACCTTGGGCACGGGGCATCCGAAGTTCAGATCGACGTGGTCGGCGTGATCCTCCTCGACGATGATCCGGACCGCGGCCTCGACGGTCGCCGGGTCGACGCCGTACAGCTGGATCGACCGGGGGGTCTCGGACTCGTGGTGGCGGATGAGCCGCATCGTCGTCGCGTTGCGCTCGACCAGAGCGCGCGTCGTGATCATCTCGCTCACGTAGAGGCCCGCACCGTACTCGCGGCACAGGCGACGGAAGGCCGTGTTGGTGATGCCGGCCATGGGTGCCAGGACGACGGGAGCGTCGAGGGTGATCGGCCCGATACGCAGGGGCGCGGGGGGTGCGAGGGTCGAGGACATATCCTTCCCATTCTCCCAGACGGCGAGCGCTTACGGCATCGGCGCGCGTCTTATCGTGGAGACATGACCGAAACCCCCTCCCTCCGCGACATCCCGTTCACTACGGCCGACGGGAGGGAGGCGACACTGGGCGACTTCGGCGACAAGGCGTTCCTCATCGTCAACGTCGCGTCGAAGTGCGGTCTGGCCCCGCAGTACGAGCAGCTCGAGGAGCTGCAGAAGACGTATGGCGAGCGCGGCCTGCAGGTCATCGGGTTCCCGTGCAACCAGTTCATGGGGCAGGAGCCCGGGTCGATGGAGGAGATCCTCGACTACTGCGCCGTCAACTGGGGCATCACGTTCCCCATCATGGACAAGATCCGGGTGAACGGCTCGCACGCCGCTCCGCTCTACAAGGCGCTGAAGAAGACTCCGAACGCGGAGCGCGCGAAGGGCCCCGTCATGTGGAACTTCGAGAAGTTCCTCGTGACGCGGGACGGCGAGCTGCACCGCTTCCGTCCGCAGACCAAGCCGAACGAGCCCGAGGTGATCGCGGCGATCGAGGACGCGCTGGCCTGATCAGCTCGCGGCCGACGCCTCCGCGCGCTCGGACCACACCTGACGTGCGATCTGCGCGAACGCCTCGGCGGGCTGCGCCCCGCTGACGCCGTACTTGCCGTCGATGACGAAGAACGGCACACCCTGGATGCCGTAGGCCTGCGCCTGCGCCTGGTCGGCCCGCACCGCCTCGAGGTAGCGGCCGGACTCCAGCGCGTCGCGCGCGGCCTCCCGATCGAGTCCTGCTTCGGCGGCGAGATCGACGAGGTCGTCGATGCGACCGACGTGACGGCCCTCGGTGAAGTAGGCCGACATGAGCCGCTCGGTCATCTCCTTCTGGAGACCCTGCTCCTTGGCGAAGTGGAGCAGCTCGTGCGCCTTCACCGTGTTCGTGTGCTTCAGCAGGTCGAACCGGTACTCGAGGCCTGCCTCGGCGGCGACACCCGTCACCCGGTCGAGCATCGGCTTGACCTGCTCTGGTGTCATGCCCTTGTGCTGCGACAGGAAGTCGACCTCGTTCCCGTCGAAGTCGACGGGGGTGTCCGGGGACAGCTCGTACGAGTGGAACGTCACCTCCACGCGGGGGGCGTCGGCGTCGTCCGCCGTCGCCGCGAGCCCCGTCTCGAGGTTGCGCTTGCCGATGTAGCACCAGGGGCAGGCGATGTCGCTCCACACGTCGATCTTGATGGCATCCGTCACATCGCCTGCAACGCGCCGGGCACTCGCATCTATTCCCGCCGCCGTCCTAGGCTGGCGGGATGCTCTCTGCCGACGACCCGCTGCCGGCTCTGCCGCGTCGCGTCGTGATCGCGGGCACGACGGGGGTGGGCAAATCCACCCTCGCACGACGGCTCGCCGACCTGTGGCACCTCGAGTACACCGAGCTTGACTCGCTCTTCCACGGACCGGGCTGGACGCCCCGGCCCGAGTTCCTCGACGACGTGCGCCGCGTCGCCGCCGGTGAGCGGTGGGTGTCGGAGTGGAACTACTTCAGCGCGGGCGGTGGGCAGTTGCTCGGCGAGCGCGCCGACCTCGCGGTGTGGCTCGACCTCCCCCGTCGCATCGCGCGCGCCCGGCTCGTGCGACGCACCCTGCGGCGCAGCATCCTGCGGCAGCCCCTGTGGAACGGGAACGTCGAGCCTCCCCTGTGGACGGTCCTCCGCGACCCCGACCACATCCTGCGCTGGGAGATGCGCACGCACGGCACCTGGCGGGAACGGATGCCGCGGGTCGCCGCCGAGTACGGCCTGCCCGTCGTGCGCCTCCGGCATCCGCGGGAGGTCGAGCGCTGGCTCGCGGGCCCTGCCGCGCGCGTCGCGGACTGACCTCAGGAGGACGTCGGGGCGTCCTTGGCCCCGCCGAAGCGGCGGTCGCGCGACAGATAGAGCTCGATCGCGCCCCACAGGTCGGTCCGCGAGAAGTCGGGCCACAGCGTGTCGAGGAACACCATCTCGGCGTACGCCGCCTCCCACAGCAGGAAGTTGGACGTCCGCTGCTCACCGCTCGACCGCACGAAGAGGTCGACGTCGGGCATGTCGGGGACGTACAGGTGGCGCCGGAGCGTCTTCTCGGTGATGGCCGAGGGCTTCAGCTTTCCGCGGACGATCTCCTCACCCATCGCGCGCATCGCGTCGATGATCTCCAGCCGCCCGCCGTAGTTGATGCACATCGTCAAGGTCAGGCCGGTGTTGCCGGACGTCAGCTGCTCGGCGTACTGCAGTTCCTTGATGACCGATCCCCACAGCCGCGGCTTGCGTCCGGCCCAGCGGATGCGGACGTTCCACTCGTTGAGCTGGTCGCGCCGCCGGTGCAGCACGTCGCGGTTGTATCCCATGAGGAAGCGCACCTCCTCGGGCGAACGCGCCCAGTTCTCCGTCGAGAAGGCGTACACGCTGAGGTGTTTGACGCCCGCCTGGATCGCCCCGGCGACGACGTCGAGCAGCACCTCCTCGCCCGCGCGGTGCCCTTCGATCCGGGTCAGCCCGCGGCGGTTCGCCCACCGGCCGTTGCCGTCCATCACGATCGCGACGTGAGCGGGGACCGAGCCCTTCGGGAACTCCGGCGGATAGACGCCGGTCCAGTCGAGCGGTCGATAGGGCACCGCGTCGCGATGCGTGTACGGCTTGGGACTCACCGAGGCGCCTCCAGGTGGGACAGGGAACGGATGCCGCGCTCGGTGTGCCACTGCGCGTAGGCGGCGATGAGGCCGGAGGATGCCGCGGTGGCGCCGGACGAGGCGGCATCCACCACATCCCACTCCCCCGCCAGCAGCGCCCGCAGCAGATCGCTGGTCTCGACACTCACCCGCGGAGCACCGGTGGGCGCGCACGCGGCGCAGACGATGCCGCCCAGCTGCGCGACGAACCACTCGTGCGGCCCCGGAGCACCGCACCGCGCACACTCCCGCAGGGACGGCGCCCACCCCGAGAGGGACATGACCCTCAGCAGGTAGGAGTCGAGTACCGACCGCGGGGCGTGGTCGCCGCGGGCGAGGGCGCGAAGCCCGCCGACGAGGAGGAGGTACTGCTGCGGCGTCGTCTCGGCCTCGTTGAGCCGGTCGGCGGTCTCGGACATGGCGGATGCCGCGGTGTACCGGTCATAATCGGTCGCGATGTCCGCACCGTAGGCGCCCAGGGACTCGGCCTGCTGCACGATGTCGAGCGAGCGGCCCTTGTACATCTGGACGTCGGCGACCATGAACGGCTCGAGCCGGGCGCCGAACTTCGACGACGTCCGCCGGACACCCTTCGCGACAGCGCGCACCTTGCCGTGACGACGGCTGAGCATCGTCACGATGCGGTCCGCCTCGCCCAGCTTGTGGGTGCGAAGGACCACGACCTCGTCGCGGTAAGTGGGCACCCCTCGATTATCCCGTGACCGGGCACAATGAAGGCGTGACCGAGCCGCAGTTCCTCATCCCCCTCTGGGCCGACCTCACCGCCGTCGGGCTCGGCGGCGTGCAGGGCGCCCTGTTCGCCTCGGGGTTCCAGGGTCAGCGCCGGCTCGACCTGCTCGGGGTCGCTATCATCGGCGTCGTGATGGGTCTCGGCGGCGGCATGATCCGCGATCTGCTCCTGAACACGACGCCCGTCGCCCTCCAGAGCGACGGATACCTCATCACCGTCACCGCCGCGGCCCTCGTCGGGATGCTGCTGGCGAACCTCTTCCAGCGGCTCAACGCCGTCATCGTGGCGCTCGACGCCGTCGCGATCGGCATGTTCGGCGCGCTGGGGACGACCAAGGCGTTGGCGCTCGGCCTCCCCCTCATCCCGTCGGTCTTCGTCGGCGCGTGCGCGGCGGTCGGCGGGGGCCTCCTGCGCGACGTGTTCATGGGTCTCCCCGTCGCGATGATGCACGTCGGCTCGCTCTACGCCGTCGCCGCGGCGGTGGGATGCGCCGTCCTGGCCGTCCTCGACCTCGTCGGCGTCGCGGCGGTGCCGGCGGCGATCACCTGCATCGCGGTGACCGCCGTCATCCGGGTCCTCGCCGTCGCCTTCGACATCTCGCTGCCGGAGCAGCGCGCGCTCTACCGGCGCAAGGTCGCCGTCGAGACCTCGACCATCCCGATAATCAGACCGTGATCCGGTCCCGACGGCGACCGCGCGGACTCAGACGCCGGCGAGCTCACTCTCGGACACGCGGCTGCGGATCGCCCGGTTGACCGCCGAGACGACCGCCTTCAGGCTCGCCGTCGAGATGTCGCCGTCGATGCCGACGCCCCAGAGGCGCTGATCCCCGACCTGCAGCTCGACGTACGCGGCCGCGTGCGCGTCGCCGCCGGCACCCAGGGTGTGCTCGACGTAGTCGTAGAGGGAGATCTCGAAACCGCGCTCGCCCAGCACCTTCAGGAAAGCCGCGATGGGACCGTTGCCGGCGCCCGTCGCCGAGACGCGCTCCTCGCCGTCGCGGAGCGTCACCTCGAGCGCGACCTCCCCGGACATGTCGCTCTGCGTACGGGTCGACAGCAGTTCGAAGCGACCCCACTTCTCGTCGGCGGCGGCAGCGGGCAGATACTCGTCGGAGAAGATCGACCAGATCTGACCGCTCGAGACCTCGCCGCCCTCGGCATCCGTCTTCGCCTGGACGACCCCCGAGAACTCGATCTGCAGCTTGCGCGGCAGGTCGAGCGCGTGGTCGGTCTTCAGCAGGTAGGCGACACCGCCCTTGCCGGACTGCGAGTTGACCCGGATGACCGCCTCGTACGAGCGTCCCAGGTCCTTCGGGTCGATGGGCAGGTACGGCACGGCCCACTCGATCTCGTCGACCGAGACGCCCGCCGCCTGGGCACGCGCCTCCATCGCCTCGAAGCCCTTCTTGATGGCGTCCTGGTGCGACCCGCTGAACGCGGTGAAGACCAGGTCGCCCGCCCAGGGGCTCCGCTCGGGCACGGGCAGCTGGTTGCAGTACTCGGCGGTGCGCTTGACGTGGTCGATGTCGCTGAAGTCGATCTGCGGGTCGATGCCCTGCGTCAGCAGGTTGATCCCCAGGGCAACCAGGTCGACGTTGCCCGTGCGCTCGCCGTTGCCGAAGAGGCATCCCTCGATGCGATCGGCCCCGGCCATGTAGCCGAGCTCCGCCGCGGCGATCGCGGTGCCGCGGTCATTGTGGGGGTGCAGCGACAGGATGACGTTCTCGCGGTGGGCCAGGTGCCGGCTCATCCACTCGATCGAGTCGGCGTACACGTTGGGCGTCGCCATCTCGACGGTCGCCGGTAGGTTGATGATGACCTTGCGCTCAGGGGTCGGCTCGAAGACCTCGATGACCTGGTTGCAGACGTCGACGGCGAACTCGAGTTCGGTGCCGGTGTAGCTCTCGGGCGAGTACTCGTAGTAGACGGTCGTCTCGGGGATCGTCTTCTCGTACTCGCGGCACAGGCGGGCGCCCTCGAGGGCGATGTCGATGATGCCCTGCTGATCGGTGCGGAAGACGACCTCGCGCTGCAGCACGCTCGTGGAGTTGTACAGGTGGACGATCGCCTGCTTGGCACCGGCGATCGACTCGTACGTGCGCTTGATGAGGTGGTCGCGGGCCTGCGTCAGCACCTGGATCGTGACGTCCTCGGGGATGAGGTCCTCTTCGATCAGCTGGCGCACGAAGTCGAAGTCGGTCTGGCTCGCGCTCGGGAAGCCGACCTCGATCTCCTTGTAGCCCATCTTCACGAGGAGCTCGAACATGATCCGCTTGCGCTCGGGACTCATCGGGTCGATGAGCGCCTGGTTACCGTCGCGCAGGTCGACGGCGCACCAGCGGGGCGCGACCTCGATGCGCTTGCCCGGCCAGGTGCGATCGGGCAGCTCGACGCGGATCTGCTCGTGGAACGGGCGGTACTTGTGGATCGGGGCGCCGGAGGGCTTCTGGGTGTTTCGCATGATGGGTGCTTCTTCTCTCGTCACTGGTGCGGACCCACGACAACCTCCGCGACGAGTTGGTCCTAGATCGAGGACTCGTCGCGGCGACGAAGAAGGAGGCCGCAGAAGCGCATACCGACACGTTACACCCCGATCCGAAGCGCCGACATCCGAGACGGATGCCGCGGCCCCGACACTCTCCCGGTATGACGCTCCGCCGATCCGCCGCCGTCCTGCTCGCCGGCGCCACCCTGCTGCTCACCTCCTGCGCCGCCGCGGCTGATGCGGGCGGCTCCGCTGCGCCTCCAGGGGCTGCCCTCGCCGCGCTGACACCGGAGAACCCGACCGGCGAGGTGCTCGCACAGGGAACCGTCCTCGACGACGGGACGACGGCGAAGCTGTGCCTGGGGGCCGTCGCCGAGTCCGCGCCGCCGCAGTGCAGCGGCATCCTCCTCGTCGGATGGTCCTGGGAGGGCCTCACGGACGCGGCTTCTGCCGGCGGCTCGACCTGGGGGACGTACGCCGTGCGCGGTGTCTACGACGGCGAGAGCTTCAGCGTCCGCGACGCACCCGTACCCCTCGCCCTGTTCGACCCGATCGCACTGCCCGACCCCACCGGCGGGAAGGCGGGTGCCGCGTCCGCTCAGGACGCCGCGGCGATCCAGTCGATCGTGCCCGACGCCCTCGGCTCGGGCTACCTCGGTTCGTACGAACAGGACGGATGGGTGTTCGTCGACGTCGTGTGGGACGACGGCACCTGGCAGCGCGCCGCCGATCAGGACTTCGGCGCAGGCAAGGTGATCATCCGGTCCGCGCTGCGCTCCGTCGGCTGAGCGGCGTCGCTCTCCGTCAGGGCAGCAACGCGAGCTTGCCGCCCGGGTGCCCCTCTATGAGGAAACGCGCCGCCTCGACCGCGTCGGCGAACGGGAAGGTGCGGGCGACCGGCACCTCGAGCAGTCCGCGCCGCGCGAGGTCGACGAGCTCGCCGCGGACGGCGTCACGGAAGGCCGCGCTCGCGCGCAGCATCCCGCCGATCGCGACGATGCCCTCGGACTCGAGGTCGCGACGGACGATCGTGATGATGCGGGTCCGGTCCTCGACGAGCGCGAGCGAGGCCTCGATCGCCTCGTCGGTCCCCACTCCGTCGAGCGACGCGACGAAGGAGGCGCCCGCCGCCGCGTCCTTCGCCCGGTCGACGAGACCCGGGCCGTACGCGATCGGGATGCCGCCGTAGCGCCGCACGACGTCGGCGTTCCGTTCGCTCGCCGTCCCGACCACGCGGACACCGCGAATCGCCGCCTGCTGCAGGAAGCTCACTCCGACCGCGCCGGAGGCGGCGTGGAACAGCACCGTGTCGCCGCTTCGCGCACCGCTCAGCTCGAGCAGCTCGGCGGCCGTCGCCCCGGCCAGGAGCAGGTTCGCGGCTTCGGGATGCGTGAGGGTCGACGGCTTCGCGAAGACCTTCTCGGCGGGGACAGTCAGCTCGGTCGCGTACCCGCCGCTCACGCGGAACGCGAGCACCTCGTCGCCGACCGTCGCCGCGCCAGAGCCGATCTGCGTGTCGGCACCGAGCGCGGTGATCTCGCCGGACACCTCGTACCCGATCGGGAAGGGGAACGACGCGCCGGGACGAGTGGGGTACTTCACATCCGCGGGGTTCATCCCGGCGGCGTGCACCCGGATCGTCACCTCGCCGGGGCCCGGTGCCGGCGCCTCGACCTCGCGGAGCTCCCACTGCGACGGACCCTCCGGCCCCGTCGCGAACCATGCCTGTGCCATGCCGTCGTCCTTCCGTGGGATGCCGACGCCGTCGCCGGTCAGAATCCGAGGCGCCCCAGTTGCTTGGGGTCGCGCTGCCACTCCTTGGCCACCCGGACGCGCAGCGACAGGAACACGCGGCCGCCGACGAGCGGCTCGATGCCCGCTCGCGACCGCGCCCCGACCTCTCTCAGACGGGACCCGCCGCGGCCGATGATGATGGCCTTCTGGCTGTCGCGCTCGACGACGATGTTCGCGTACACGTCGGTGAGGTCACTGTCCTCGCGCGCCGAGATGTCCTCGACCGTCACGGCAATGGAGTGGGGCAGCTCGTCGCGGACGCCGTCGAGCGCCGCCTCGCGGATGATCTCGGCGATCCGATCCTCGACGCTCTCGTCGGTGACGACCCCTTCGGGGTAGAGCGCGGGGCCCTCGGGCATGAGCTTCAGCAGTTCGTCGGCGAGCACGTCGAGCTGGTCGTCGGTGACTGCCGAGAGCGGGATGACGGCGGCCCAGTCCTCGCGCAGCGCGTCGACCTCCATGAGGCGCTCGGTGATCTCCTCGCGGGTCGCGATGTCGACCTTCGTGACGATGGCCACCTTCTTCGCGCGACCGTACCCGTCGAGGGATGCCGCGATCCGCCGGTCGCCGGGTCCCACCTTCTCGGTGGCCGGCACAAGGAATCCGATGGCGTCCACGTCGCCGAGCACCTGCTCGACGAGGTCGTTGAGGCGCTGACCCAGCAGCGTCCGCGGCTTGTGGATGCCGGGGGTGTCGACGATGACGAGCTGTCCGCTCGGGCGGTTCAGGATGCCGCGGATCGCCTTTCGGGTCGTCTGCGGCTTGTCGCTCGTGATCGCGACCTTCTCGCCGACGAGGGCGTTGGTCAGCGTCGACTTGCCCACGTTGGGGCGTCCGACGAACGTCACGAAACCGGAACGGTCGGTCACGGTCACTCCGATCCCCGCGAGACGCGGACCTCTCCGGTGGTGGGTGCGAAGGCGCTCTCGGCGGCCTCCAGGCTCTCGGCGCGCTCGACGAACACGGTGGAGAGACCGCGGCCGCGACCGAGGGAGGTGCCGCCGGTGAGGATCAGGCCGCTGTGCTCGACGCGGGCGCCCGGCACCGGGACGCTGCCGAGCGCCTTGCCGAACAGGCCGCCGATCGAGTCGACGTCGTCGTCCTCGAGCTCGATGCCGAAGAGGTCGCCGACCTCGTCGAGCCCGAGGCGCGTGCTCACGCGGAAGCGGCCGTCGCCGAGGTCCGTGACCTCGCTCGTGCGCAGGTCGTACTCGTCGGCGATCTCCCCGACGAGCTCCTCGATGAGGTCCTCGAGGGTGACAAGCCCCGACACCCCGCCGTACTCGTCGACGACGAGGCAGACGTGCACGGCTTCGCGCTTCATCTGCTGCAGCAGCGTCTCGGCGCGCATCGACTCGGGCACGAAGACCGCCGGCCGGGCGATCTGCGCGACCGGCACGCCGCGCCACGCGGTCTCGTCGCGGTAGGCGAACTGGACGAGGTCCTTCAGGTACACGACACCGGTGATGTCGTCGGCCTCGCCGTCGGCGATCGGGATGCGCGAGACGCCCTTGTCGAGGAAGAGCGTCATCGCCTGCTGCGTCGTGGCCGCGGCATCCATCGTCACCATGTCGGTGCGCGGCACCATGACGGCGCGCACGAACCGATCGGTGAAGTCGAACACGGAGTGGATCAGATCGCGGTCGTCCGCCTCGATGAGGTCCTGCGACGCGGCCTCGTCGACCATGCTGAGGAGCTGCTCCTCGGAGGCGAACGACGCGCCCCGGTGGATGCCGGGGGTCAGCCGGTCCCCCACGAGGACGAGGAGGTGCGCGAGGGGTCCGAGCACGATGCGCGCGCCGCGGATGAGCGGGGCGCAGAACCGCAGGAAGCCCTTGGCGTGCTGACGCCCGACGGCGCGCGGCGAGGCGCCCACGAGGACGAAGGAGGCGATCGTCATGAGGACGACGGCGGCGAGCATCGCCCACCAGATGTTGTCGAAGATCAGCGTGAACGCGACCGTCACGAGCACCGCGGCCGCCGTCTCGACGAGGATGCGGATGAACACGACCGCCGTGCGGTGGGCGTCGGGGTCGGCGGCGATCCGCCGCAGTGCCGTTTCCGAGCGCGCCTCGTCGGCGAGGTCGGCGAGGTCGGCGCGACCCGTCACGTCGAGCGCGGCCTCGAGCGAGGCCATCAGCCCGCCGAGCGCGACGAGCAGGCCGGCCGCGACGAGGAGGAGGATCTCGGTCATGCGCGCCGGCGGCGCTCGCTCGAGTGGAACGCGCCGATGAGCTCCTTCTGGAGTCCGAACATCTCGCGCTCCTCCTCGGGCTCGGCGTGGTCGAAGCCGAGCAGGTGGAGCAGTCCGTGCGTCGTCAGGAGGATGAGCTCGTCCATCGTGGAGTGCTTCGCCGCCTGCGCCTGGGTCTCGGCGACCTGCGGGCACAGCACGATGTCGCCGAGGAGCCCGGGAGGAGTGGGCGCCTCCTCGGTCCCGGGGCGCAGCTCGTCCATGGGGAAGCTCAGCACGTCGGTCGGACCGGGCTCGTCCATCCACTGCACGTGCAGCGCTTCCATGGCGCCTTCGTCGACGAGGAGGATCGCGACGTCGGCGTCGGGGCTGACGTGCAGTTCGGCGAAGTTGTGCTCGGTGAGGCGCAGCAGGACGGTCTCGTCGACCTCCACACCGGACTCGTTGGTGATCTCGATGGTCATGATCGTCCTCGTTTGGGCTGTCGGTCGCGGGGTCCGGCGGGCCGCAGGCCCGCGCGGCGCTCGGCGCGGTTCGCGAACTCGCTCGCCTCGTCGCGCTCACGGCGTGCGGCGAGCTTCTCCTCGTCGTACGCGCTGTAGGCGTCGACGATGCGGCCCACCAGAGTGTGGCGCACGACGTCGTCGCTCGTCAGGCGCGCGAAGTGGATGTCGTCGATGTCTTTGAGCACCCGCGTGACGAGCCGGAGGCCCGACGCGCCCTGCGGCAGGTCGACCTGCGTGATGTCGCCCGTGACGATCATTCGCGTGCCGAACCCGAGACGGGTGAGGAACATCTTCATCTGCTCGGGCGTCGTGTTCTGCGCCTCGTCGAGGACGACGAAGGAGTCGTTCAGGGTGCGCCCGCGCATGTAGGCGAGGGGGGCGACCTCGATCGTTCCCGACGCCATGAGCTTCGGGACGAGCTCGGGGTCCATCATCTCGTTCAGCGCGTCGTAGAGCGGCCGCAGGTACGGGTCGATCTTGTCGGTCAGCGTGCCCGGCAGGAATCCGAGACGCTCCCCCGCTTCGACGGCGGGACGGGTCAGGATGATCCGGCTGACCTCCTTGCGTTGCAGCGCCTGGACGGCCTTGGCCATCGCGAGGTAGGTCTTACCGGTGCCGGCGGGGCCGATGCCGAAGACGATCGTGTTCTCCTCGATCGCGTCGACGTACTCCTTCTGGCCGAGCGTCTTCGGACGGATGACCTTGCCGCGCGAGGAGAGGATGGCTTCGCCGAGGACCTCGGAGGGACGCATCCCGCCGTTGTCCCGCAGGATGCGGCTCGACTGGGTGACGTCGCTCGGGTCGAGGCCCTGCCCCGCCCGCGCCATGCCGATGAGTTCGTCGACGAGTTCGCGGGCACGCGCCACGGCGTCGCCCTCGCCGGTGAGCGTGATCTCGTTGCCGCGGACGTGCACCTGCACGTCAGGGTGTTCGCGTTCGACGGTGCGCAGCAGGCGGTCCTGAGGACCCAGCAGCTGCACCATCGCGACGCCGTCCGCGTAGATGCGGTCGACGGTGGGTTCGGTGCTGTCAGCCACCGAGGCTCCCTTCGCTGAGCCCGCCGCCCAGCACGTGGGCGTGGACGTGGAAGACGGTCTGACCGGCGCCGGGGCCGGTGTTGAAGATCAGGCGGAAGTCGCCGTCGGCGTGCTCGGCGGCCAGGCTGTTCGCGAGCCCCACCAGCTCGGCGAGCAGGGCAGGGTCACCCGCGGCGAGCTCGACGACGTCGCGGTACTGCTCGCTCTTGGGGATCACGAGCAGGTGCACGGGAGCCTGCGGGGCGATGTCGCGGATCGCGAACGCGTTCTCGGTCTCCGCGATGATCTCGGAGGGGATCTCACCCCGGAGGATGCGGGTGAACACCGACGACTCGCTCATCCCCCCAGTCTAGTCAGCGGCTCCCGGCGTCGGCCGGTGCCGACTCACCAGCGGCCGAGCGCCCGGTTGACCAGCGCGAGCGCCGCGGGACCGGCGGTCGAGGTGCGCAGAACCGTGTCGCCGAGCCGCACGAGGGTCGCGCCCGCGGCCTGCAACGCGTCGAGCTCGTCGGGCGAGATCCCACCCTCGGGACCGACGACGAGCAGCACGTCACGGGTGTCTGCGGCGTCGAGGTCGACCGCGGAGAGCGCAGCGGATGCCGTGGGTTCGAGCACCAGCATCCGTGCCGACTCGGCCTGCGAGACGAGTTGCCGCGTCGTCACCGGGTCGGCCACCTCGGGCAGCCAGGCACGGTGGGCCTGCTTGGCCGCCTCGCGGGCGATCGACTCCCAGCGTGCGACGCCCTTGGCGACCTTCGCGCCGTCCCACCGCGAGACGGACCGGGCTGCCTGCCACGGGAGGATCGCGTCGACGCCGAGTTCGGTCGCGGCCTGCACCGCGAGCTCGTCGCGATCACCCTTCGCGAGCGCCTGCACGAGCACCGTGCGCGGCGACGGCGCCGGGTGCTCCCGCCGCTCGACGACCTCGACGACGACCTCCTTCGGTGCGACCGAGGCGACGGTTCCCGTGAGCCAGAGTCCGCGGCCGTCGCCCACGGTCACCCCCTCCCCGACCCGGATGCGGCGCACGGCGGCCGCGTGGTGCGCCTCGGCGCCTGTCAGCCGGACGACGTCGCCCGGGCCGGCGGCACCGGCATCCTCGATCAGGAAATGCAGGGCCACGGTCAGCGCTTGAACTTGCCGCGGAGCTTGGAGAACAGGCCCGGGTGGAACTCGGCGAGGTGCGGCGGCGCGGGGCGCGTGCGCTTGGCGAGCTCCTGGACGAGGGCCCGCGACTTCGGGTCGAGGTGCGACGGGGTGACCACCTGCACGGCGACGCGGAGGTCGCCGCGCTGCTCGCCGCGGAGCGGGGTGATGCCGCGCCCGCGGATGGTCAGCTCGTCGCCCGCCTGGACACCCTGGCGGATCTCGAGGTCGACGGGGCCGTCGAGCGAATCGATCGTGACGCTCGTGCCGAGGATCGCGTCGATCATCGACACCTCGAGGGTCGCGAGCAGATCGTCGCCGTCACGGCTGAAGACGTCGTGCGGCGCGACCGTCACCTCGAGGTACAGGTCGCCGTTGGGGCCGCCCGCGGGGCCGACCTCGCCCGATCCGGGCAGCTGCAGGCGCAGTCCCGTCTCGACGCCGGCGGGG
The DNA here is from genome assembly GCF_024124465.1 of Microbacterium sp. CnD16-F. Lineage (NCBI taxonomy): Bacteria > Bacillati > Actinomycetota > Actinomycetes > Micrococcales > Microbacteriaceae > Microbacterium > Microbacterium sp. CnD16-F. Next base: position 31,023 of record NZ_JAMXSA010000011.1, on the reverse strand, counting down.
ATGTCGATCGACACGGTGCGGCGCGCGCGGACGCGGCCCTGGCCCTGGCACGTGGAACACGGGTAGGGGATGGTCGTGCCGTAGCCCTGGCAGGTCGTGCAGGGCTGCGACGTGACGACGTTGCCGAGCAGGCTCCGCACGGTCCGCTGGATCTGCCCTGAGCCGTGGCAGATGTCGCAGGTCACCGGCTGGGTGCCGGGCTGGCAGCACGAGCCCTGGCAGGTCTCACACAGCACCGCCGTGTCGACCTCGATGTCGCGGTGCACGCCGAAGACGACGTCGCCGAGGGTCAGGTCGACGCGCACGAGGGCGTCCTGGCCCCGCTCGCGACGCGAGCGCGGGCGTCCGGCACGCGTGCCCCCGCCGCCTCCGCCGAAGAACGTCTCGAAGATGTCGCTGAAGCCGCCGAACCCGGCCCCGGCGCCGCCGAACGCCCCGGAGTCACCGCCGAGGTCGTACCGCTGGCGCTGGTCGGGGTCGCTCAGCACGTCGTACGCGTGCGTCACGAGCTTGAAGCGCTCCGCCGCATCCTCTCCCGGGTTCACATCGGGGTGGAGCTGTCGCGCCAGTCGGCGGTACGCCTTCTTGATCTCCTCAGGGCTCGCGTCGCGCGCGACACCCAGGACCTCGTAGTGGTCAGCCACAATCACCTCTCCGGCCCGGAGGCCGATTCGTTCAGCGCGACTTCTCGTCTTCTTCGAGCAGACGCGTCAGATAGTGCGCGACGGCACGGACCGCCGCGAGATTGGTGGGGTAGTCCATGCGGGTCGGGCCCAGCACGCCCACGCGCGCCTGCGAGCCGCCGGCGTCGTAATCCCCCGCGACGACGGATGCCTCGGCGAGCCCGAACGGCTCGTTCTCGCGGCCGATGCTGGTCGCCAGTCCCCGGTCGTCCGCGACCATCTCCCCCATGAGGCGCAGGAGCGTCACCTGCTCCTCGATCGCCTCGAGCAGCGGGTAGATGCTGCCGCGGAAGTCCGCTTCGCGACGGGCGAGGGTCGCGGACCCGGCCATGACCATGCGGTCGGAGCGGAACTCGTCGAGCTCCTCGCCGATCGCGCGCAGGACGATCCGCCGGTTCTCCTCGCGGGGGGCCGGAGCCTCCTCCTCGAGGATGCGGGCGATCGCCGCGGCACCGTCGCGGACGCTCTTGCCGGTCAGCAGCGCGGCCATCGCGAGCTTGAGCTGTTCGGCCTCCTCGGCGGACGGCTCGGTCGCGAGGAACGCGACCCGCTGCGAGACCCGGCCGGTGTCGGTCACGACGATGATGACGATGCGGGTGCCGCCGAGGTGGACGACCTCGACGTGCGAGACGTTCGCCCGGGCGAACGACGGGTACTGCACGATCGCGACCTGTCCGGTGAGGCGGGTGAGCGTGCGGACCGTGCGGACGAGCAGGTCGTCGAGGTCGCCGGTGTCCTCCAGGAACGCGCCGATCGCGGAGCGCTGCGCGGAGGTCAGCGGACGGACCTCGGCGAGATGGTCGACGAAGACCCGGTACCCCTTGTCGGTGGGCACACGGCCCGACGACGTGTGCGGCGCGATGATGAGTTCCTCGTCCTCGAGGAGGGCCATGTCGTTGCGGATCGTGGCGGCGGACACACCGAACTGGTGGCGGTCGACGATCGCCTTGCTGCCGACGGGTTCCCGCGTGTCCACGTAGTCCTGGACGATCGCGCGCAACACCTGAAGACCGCGTTCCGAGACCATCACCCCTCCTCCGCTGGCACTCTCGATCTTGGAGTGCCAATTCTACCGCGCGCGGAGCGTTCTGCTCGGATCACTCGGTGAGCGCCCGCACGACGGCGTCGGCGAGAAGCCGCCCGCGGCGGGTCAGCACGATCGTGCCGTGGACCGCCGCCGCGCCGTCGACGAGCCCGTCGGCGATGAGGGATGCCACGTTCCGCCGCCCGATGGCCGTCGCCTCGTCGACGGCCACCCCATCGACGATGCGCGAGCGCAGCAGGATGTCCTCGAGGCGGCGGGCCTCGGCATCCGGTCGCTCCCGTCCCGCGGCCGGGGACTGGCCGACGGCGAGACGCTGGGCGTACGCGGCCGGGTGCTTCACGTTCCACCACCGGAGTCCGCCGATGTGACTGTGGGCGCCCGGGCCGTACCCCCACCAGTCCTGGCCGCGCCAGTACGACAGGTTGTGGCGCGACCGCTGCGCGCCGTTCGTCGCCCAGTTCGAGACCTCGTACCACCCGTACCCCGCCGCGGCGAGCAGTTCGTCGGCCAGCTCGTACATGTCGGCCTGCAGATCGTCATCGGGAGCGGGCACCTCGCCGCGGCGGATCTGCCGCTCGAGTTTCGTGCCGTCCTCGACGATGAGCGCGTAGGCCGAGACGTGATCGGGTGCGAGGGCCGTCGCCGTCTCGAGCGAGGTTCGCCAGTCCTCTAGCGACTCCCCCGGAGCGCCGTAGATGAGGTCGAGGCTGACCGCCAGCCCCGCGTTCCGTGCCGCGGCGACGGCCGTCGCGATGTTCGCGGGGTCGTGGGTGCGGTCGAGGGCGGCGAGGACGTGCGGGACAGCCGACTGCATGCCGATCGACAGGCGTGTCACACCGGCGGCCGCGAGGGTCTCGGCCACGGCGTCCGTCATCGTGTCGGGGTTCGCCTCGACCGTCACCTCGGCACCGTCCGCCAGGCCGAAGGCCTCCCGGACGCCGTCGAGCATGCGCGCCAGGTCGCCGGGCGGCAGGAGCGTCGGGGTGCCGCCGCCGAAGAACACCGTCTGCGCGGGGCGGAGCGGTCCGCGTTCGGCCAGCACGCGCCGGGAGATCGCGATCTCGCGCAGGACCTCGTCGGCGTACGCGTCCTGCCGGGCGCCGCGCAGTTCGGTCGCCGTGTAGGTGTTGAAGTCGCAGTAGCCGCAGCGGACGCGGCAGAACGGGACGTGCAGGTAGACGCCGAAGTCGACGTCGTCCGACACGCGCACGTCGGCGGGCAGAGCGCCGTCGAGAGGAGCGGGATCGCCGAGGGGAAGGGCCGAGCCCATCAGGAGCCGGTGGCGTACATCGGCGACATCGCCTGCAGGTACCCCTGGAACAGGGCGCGACGCCGACGCTTCACCAGCGGACGCCAGAGGCGGTAGAGCACGCCGGTCGGCTTGTCGAAGGCGCGGACCGTGAACCAGACCTCGTCGTCGTCGCGCCATTCGAGCAGGAAGGACTCCTCGCCGCTGACGACGGATCCGCCGACGGTGCCGAGCGAGAACCCGACCCGGCGCGGCTCGTCGACGACCGAGATGACCCGGAGTTCGGCATCGGCCCGCATCCCGCCGACGCGCCCCCGAAGGTGCACGGTCGTCCCGGCGCTCGCGAACGGCACGCCGTCGGCGTCGAAGCGCTGCTCGTCGTCGAGACGACTGGGCTGGACGGCGTTGCCGTCGGCGTCGAAGCCGACACCGGAGTACATCGGACCGGATGCCGGGCGCACATCGGTTACCTGGAGACCCGCCCCGCGCTGCGCTCCCCACCCGAGGAGCGACTCGGTCGAGGTGACGAAACGGCTCTTACCGCTGCCGAGACGCCAGGACGCCTCCGCCGGGGTCGTGCCCTTCGGCGGATAGCCCATGAGATCGGGGGCCTGCGTGGCCCCGACGGCGGCGTAGTCGACGGTCCCTGCCTGGAAACTCCCGCGGCGCATCGTGCCAGCCTACTTCTTGTCCTTGCCCTCGACGTCTCCCGAGAGCGCGGCGATGAACGCCTCCTGGGGGACCTCGACGCGGCCGACCATCTTCATGCGCTTCTTGCCCTCCTTCTGCTTCTCCAGCAGCTTGCGCTTACGGGTGATGTCACCGCCGTAGCACTTCGCGAGGACGTCCTTGCGGATCGCGCGGATGTTCTCGCGGGCGATGATGCGCGCGCCGATCGCGGCCTGGATGGGGACCTCGAACTGCTGACGCGGGATGAGCTTGCGCAGCCGCTCGGTCATCATCGTCCCGTAGGCGTAGGCCTTCTCACGGTGGACGATCGAGCTGAACGCGTCAACCTTCTCGCCCTGCAGCAGGATGTCGACCTTGACGAGGTCGGCGGTCTGAGAACCGGCCGGCTCGTAGTCGAGGCTCGCGTAGCCCTGCGTCTTGGACTTCAGGTGGTCGAAGAAGTCGAAGACGATCTCGCCGAGGGGCATGTTGTAGCGCAGCTCGACGCGGTCCTCGCTGAGGTAGTCCATGCCGAGCAAGGTGCCGCGGCGGGACTGGCAGAGCTCCATGACGGTGCCGACGTAGTCCTTCGGCAGGAGGATGCCGACCTTCACGACCGGCTCGGAGACCTCTGCGACGCGGCCGTCGGGGTACTCGGACGGGTTCGTGACCGTCACGGTCTCGCCCGTGTCGGTCATCACCTCGTACGTCACGGACGGCGCGGTCGTGATGAGGTCGAGTCCGAACTCGCGCGCGAGGCGCTCGGTGATGATCTCGAGGTGCAGCAGACCGAGGAAGCCGCAGCGGAACCCGAACCCGAGGGCGACCGAGGTCTCCGGCTCGTACTGCAGCGAGGCATCCGACAGTTTCAGCTTGTCGAGCGCCTCACGGAGCTCGGCGTAGTCGCTGCCGTCGATCGGGTAGATGCCCGAGAAGACCATGGGCTTCGGGTCGGTGTACCCCGCGAGCGCCTCGGATGCGGGCTTGCGGTGGTTGGTGATCGTGTCGCCGACCTTGGACTGGCGGACGTCCTTCACACCGGTGATGAGGTAGCCCACCTCGCCGACGCCGAGACCCTTGGTGGGCACGGGCTCGGGGCTCGACACCCCGATCTCGAGGAGGTCGTGGGCCGCCTTCGACGACATCATCTGGATCCGCTCGCGCGGCTCGAGCTTGCCGTCGACCATCCGCACGTACGTCACGACGCCGCGGTAGGCGTCGTAGACCGAGTCGAAGATCATGGCCCGGGCGGGGGCGTCGGCATCCCCGACGGGTGCAGGGATGCGCTCGACGATGCGGTCGAGGAGGGCCTCGACCCCCATGCCGGTCTTGCCGCTCACCTTGAGCACGTCGGCCGGGTCGCCGCCGATGAGGTTCGCGAGCTCGGCGGCGTACTTCTCCGGGTCCGCCGCGGGCAGGTCGATCTTGTTGAGGACCGGGATGATCTCGAGGTCGTTCTCGAGGGCGAGGTAGAGGTTGGCGAGGGTCTGCGCCTCGATGCCCTGCGCCGCGTCGACGAGGAGGATCGCTCCCTCGCATGCCGCGAGCGACCGGCTGACCTCGTAGGTGAAGTCGACGTGGCCGGGGGTGTCGATCATGTTGAGGGCGAACGTGCCGTCGGCGGTGGCCCACGGCATCCGGACCGCCTGGCTCTTGATGGTGATGCCGCGCTCGCGCTCGATGTCCATGCGGTCGAGGTACTGGGCACGCATGTCGCGGTCGGCGACCACGCCGGTGATCTGCAGCATGCGGTCGGCCAGGGTGGACTTGCCGTGGTCGATGTGGGCGATGATGCAGAAGTTGCGGAGCTGCGCGGGCGGCGTGGCCGCGGGCTGCAGGGGCTGAAGGGCGCGGGGTGACATGACCAGCCGAGTCTACCGGCGCACGGCCGCGCGGCCGGCCCTCGGATCCGGCACGATAGCCCCCGCGTCGACGACACGCCAACACGCGGTCGCATGAGAAAGAGTTAACCGATCTGACACTTGCGGGGCCGTGGAACCGACCGAATGCTCAATGTGGCGGTCGGTTCCTGCGCGATAAGCCCCGCGCCCGTGCCGCTTCGGGAGATCCCACGTGTCGAACCCACCCGTTCCTGCGCACGCGTCACCGTCCTTCCTCCGCCGCACCGGCGCCCTGCTCACGGTCACCGCCGTGACGACCGCGGGTCTCGCCCTCGTGCCGAGCGCGGCGAACGCCGCCGTGTCGGCCGACGCGCCCGTCGTCATCTCGGAGGTGTACGGCGGCGGCGGCAACAGCGGCGCCGCCTTCAACCGGGACTTCGTGGAGCTCGCCAACACCGGCGACGCGGCGATCGACCTGAGCGGCTTCAGCGTGCAGTACGCCTCCGCGACGGGAGCCACGTGGCAGGTCACGAAGCTCGGCGACATCGACCTCCCTGCGGGCGAGAACCTGCTCATCGGTCAGGCCTTCGGGAGCAACACGTCGCTCCCCGCGTTCGAGGCCGACGTCGACGGCTCGATCGCGATGAGCGGCAGCGGCGCGAAGGTCGCCCTGGTCTCCAGCGAGACGGCCCTCACAGGCGGCACCGGCATCGCCGATCTCGAGCAGGTCGTCGACCTCGTCGGCTGGGGCAGCACCGCCTCGGCCTTCGCCGGCTCCGCGCCCGCTCCCGGCACGTCGAACGCGACGAGCGTCTCGCGCGACGAGGACGCCACGAACACGGCTGACAACGCAGCGGACTTCACCGCCGGCACACCGACGCCCACGGGTCTCGGCGCCGATGTCGATCCCGAGCCGGAGCCCGACCCCGAGCCGCAGGCGGCGACGATCGCCGAGATCCAGGGCACGACGGATGCGTCCCCGCTGACCGGCCGCACCGTCACCACCACCGGCGTGGTCACCGCGCACTATCCCACCGGCGGCTACAACGGCTACGTCATCCAGACGCCCGGCACGGGCGGGGCACTGGATCTCGACACGCACACGGCGTCGGACGCCGTCTTCGTCTACGCGCCGGGCGCCGTCGGCGAGGTCGCGCTCGGCGACACGGTCACGGTCACCGGTGTCGTGTCGGAGTACAACGGGCTCACCGAGATCACGGTCGAGCCGGGCGACGCCCGGGTGATCGAGGACGCGGAGGCGCCGACGCCGGCGACCGTCGCGTGGCCGACCACCGCCGCGCAGCGCGAGTCGCTCGAGTCGATGCTGATCTCCCCGCAGGGCGAGTTCACCGTCAGCGACACCTACAGCACCAACCGCTTCGGCGAGGTCGGCTTGGCCGCCGGCGACGCACCGCTGCGCCAGCCCACCGACGCCGCCCGACCCGGCAGCGACGAGGCGGCAGCCGTCGCCGCCGACAACGCCGCCCGGGGTGTGCGCCTCGACGACGGCGCGGGTCTCGACTACACATCGGCCGCCAACCAGGCGCTGACCCCCGCCTACGTCTCGCTCACCGAGCCGGTGACGGTCGGCGCGGGCGTCACCTTCTCGGCGCCGCTCATCGTGGACTACCGCAACGACGCCTGGAAGCTGAATCCGACCGAGCCGGTCGTCGGCGACGGGACGGGCGCCGATGACGTCGTCTTCGAGAACGTCCGCACCGACGCACCCGAGGAGGTCGGCGGGGATCTGTCGATCGCCTCGTTCAACGTCCTGAACTACTTCACGACGCTCGGCACCGACTCGGCGACCTGCGAGGCCTACTCCGACCGGTTCGGCGACGGCGTCACGGTGCGCGACGGCTGCGCCCAGCGCGGTGCGTGGGACGCCGCCGACCTGGAGCGTCAGCAGGCCAAGCTCGTCGAGGCCATCACCTCGGTGGATGCCGCCGTGATCGGTCTCATGGAGATCGAGAACTCGGCCGCTCTCGGCGAGGAGAAGGATGAGGCGACCGCCACGCTCGTCGACGCGCTGAACGCGGAGGCGGGTGCCGGCACCTGGGCCTTCGTCCCCTCGTCGGCGGATCTGCCCTCGGCATCCGAGCAGGACGTGATCACCAACGCGATCATCTACCAGCCCGCCCTCGTCTCCCCCGTCGGCGCCGCGCGCGCCCTGGGCGACCAGAGCGCCGACGGCGAGGCGTTCGGCAACGCGCGGGAGCCGATCGCGCAGGTGTTCGAGCCGGCCGCTGGCGGCGACCCGTTCCTGTTCGTCGTGAACCACTTCAAGTCGAAGGGATCGGTCGGCCCCTGGCCGGGCGACGCCGACACCGGCGACGGCCAGGGAACGTCGAACGAGTCGCGCGTGCGCCAGGCGACGGCGCTGCGCGACTGGGTCGCGGAGATCCAGGGCGACGTGGATGCGGTGGCCCTCGCCGGCGACTTCAACTCCTACAGCCAGGAGGACCCGCTGCAGGTGCTCTACGAGGCCGGGTACGTGGATGCCGAGCAGGCGTTCGACCTCGACTCGTCGTCGTACAGCTTCTCGGGGCTCGCGGGCTCGCTCGACCACGTCCTGCTGAACGAGGCGGCGCTCGCCCGCTCCACCGGAGCGGACATCTGGAACATCAACTCCGGAGAGTCGATCGCCCTCGAGTACAGCCGCTTCCGCACCCACGGCACCGAGTTCTACTCGGCTGACCCGTTCCGTTCGAGCGACCACGATCCGGTCATCGTCGGAATGGACGCGGATGCCGCCCCCGTGCAGCTGACCCTTCTCGGGATCAACGACTTCCACGGACGCATCGACGGCAACACCGTCGCGTTCGCGGGGACCGTCGAAGAGCTGAGGAAGGCCGCATCCGGGCCCACCCTGTTCCTGTCGGCCGGCGACAACATCGGCGCCTCGCTGTTCGCGTCGTCCGTGGCGCAGGACGAGCCCACGATCGACGTGCTGAACGCCCTGGGTCTGCAGGCGAGCGCGGTCGGAAACCACGAGTTCGATCGCGGCTTCGCCGACCTGTCGGGTCGGGTGTCGGACGCGTTCGACGCGCCGCAGCTGGGTGCGAACGTCTACGAGAAGGGCACGACGACCCCGGCGCTCGACGAGTACGCGCTGCTGGAGGCCGACGGACTGACGGTCGGCGTCATCGGCGCCGTCACGGAGGAGACCCCGACGCTCGTCACGCCGACCGGCATCGAGTCGGTGGACTTCGGCGACCCGGTCGAGGGGGTCAACCGCGTCGCCGCGCAGCTGACCGACGGCGACGCCTCCAACGGCGAGGCGGACGTCATCGTCGCGCTCTACCACGAGGGCGCCGGAGCCGGCACGCCGGACGGCGCGACCCTCGAGGAGGAGGTCGCCGCGGGCGGCGCCTTCGGAGCGATCATCGAGGACACCTCCCCCGAGGTCGACGCCATCTTCACCGGTCACACGCACAAGGAGTACGCGTGGTCGGCACCGATTCCCGGCACGGACCGGACGCGTCCCGTCGTGCAGACCGGCTCGTACGGCGCCAAGATCGGTGAGATCACCTTGACGGTGGATGCCGCCACAGGTGAGGTCTCGGCGCACACCGAGCGCAACGTCGCCCGGACGACAACCCCCGCCGCCGACCTCGTCGCCGCCTACCCGCGGGTCGCGGAGGTCGACCGCATCACGAAGGCCGCGCTGGCGAACGCCGCCGCGGTCGGCAACACCGAAGTCGGTCAGGTCTCGGGCGACATCACGACCGCCTACAGCGGCGGATCGTACGTCGACGGTGTCTACACCGGCGGATCGCGCGACAACCGGGCGGCGGAGTCGACGCTCGGCAACACCGTCGCCAACATGCTCCGCGACAGCCTCGCGGACCTGCCGAACGGCGCCGTCATCGGCGTCACCAACCCGGGTGGTCTGCGCGCCGATCTGTTCGACACGCAGGCCGAGTTCGGCGCCGGTGCGGTCGCGGGTCTCGCGGACGGATCGATCTCGTTCAGCCAGGCGAACGCGGTGCTCCCGTTCAGCAACACGCTCGCGCTGGTCACCCTCACGGGTGAGGAGTTCACGACGATGCTTGAGCAGCAGTGGCAGCGGGATGCCGCGGGCAACGTCCCCCAGCGCCCCTACCTGCAGCTGGGACTCTCGGACAACGTCTCGTACACCTACGACCCGGCACTGCCGGAGGGTGAGCGCATCACGTCCGTGACGGTCGACGGGGCTCCGATCGATCCCGAAGGGACCTACCGCATCGGCACGTTCTCGTTCCTCGCGGCCGGCGGCGACAACTTCCGCGCCTTCACGGAGGGCGAGGACTACGTCGACACAGGTCTGCTCGACTACGAGGCGTGGGTCGACTACCTCGCCGAGGGGTCGCCCGTCGCCCCCTCGTTCGCGAAGCACGGTGTGCAGGTCTCGGGCGTGCCCGAGACGGTCGCCGCGGGCGAGACGGTGTCGTTCCAGGTGGCCGGGCTCGACCTGACTAGCAAGGGCGCTCCCGCCAACGCCGAGGTCTCGGTGAGCTTGGGCGAGCAGGTGCTCGGCACGGCGCCGGTGTCGGAGGGCGCGGCATCCGTCAGCGTCACCCTGCCCGCCGGAACGCCCGCCGGCGCCGCGCAGCTGACGGTGACCGCCGCCCCCAGCGGCACGGTCGTGCAGGTGCCCGTCACCGTCGAGGAGGCGGCGGAGCCCGCCGCGGCGACGAGGACGCGTCTGGTGGCCGTCACGCCGGTCCACATCAACCGGTTCCTGCCGACGACGCTCGTCGCGATCGTCACGCAGGAGGGCGGCCGCGCCGAGGGTGTCGTCGAGTTCCGCGAGGGCGACACCGTGATCGCGACGGCGGAGGTCCGTCGCGGCACCGCGTCGACGACGCTCGGCCGTCTGTCCCGCGGGACGCACACCTACACGGCGACGTTCGTCCCCGACGACCCGACCGTCGCTCAGGGATCGGAGAGCAAGCCGGTCAAGGTCCGCGTCCTCTTCTGACCGGACGGGCCGGAACGGGGGCGGATCCCATGGATCCGCCCCCGTTTCCGCGTCGAAGGGGCGCCGGATTCGTAGGCTGAGGGGATGACGCCTCAGGTGGTGTTCGTGCACGGCATCCGGACCTCCGCGACGATGTGGCGCGCGCAGGTGGAGCATCTCGCCGCGGCGGGCGTCGGCGCGATCGCCGTCGACCTGCCGGGGCACGGTCGCCGGATGAGCGAGACGTTCACGCTGGACGGCGCGTTCGAGACGATCGACACCGCGGTGAGGGATGCCGCGGCCCGCGGCCCCGTGCTGTTGGTCGCGCACTCGATGGGTGGGCTGGTGGCGATCGAGTACATGGGCCGTGAGGAGCCCCCGCCCGTGGATGCGTTCATCGCCGCCGGCTGCACGTCGATCCCCCGCGGCGCCGGCCTCGCGATCTATCGGGCACTGGCGCGGGGGTTCGATCGCCTGCCCCGACGCGGTCAGCCGCTCGCCGACCTCGTGCTCGACCGGACGCTCCCACCCGAGACACGGGCGGACTTCGGCGCCGGCGGCTACGCGTACGACACGCAGGACATCGCTCTGCGCAGCCTGTCGGTCCTCGACCTCGTCGTCGCGCTGCAGCGGATCTCCGTTCCCCTGTGGTTCGTGAACGGGCAGTGGGACCAGCTGCGGCTCAACGAGCGCCTGTTCACGAAGCTCAAGCCCGAGGCGGAGCTCATCGTCGTGCCCCGGACATCCCATCTCGTCACCGCGATGCGGCCCCGTGTGTTCAACGCGATCGTGGACCTGGCGCTGGCGACGATGGCGCGGGACCGGCCGACTTCGGGATGAGGCGCGCACCTGATAGAATCGGTTTTTGGCTTGCGTGTGGGTTCCTCCCTCACACGACCGCTGCGTGACAGCCCTCTTCTGTCGCCGGCACTTCCAACCGATAACTCCGAACGAAAGATACGTCGAACGTGGCGAACATCAAGTCGCAGATCAAGCGCAACAAGACCAACGAGAAGGCCCGCGAGCGCAACAAGGCCGTGAAGAGCGAGCTGCGGACCGTCGTCCGTCAGACCCGTGAGGCCATCTCGGCCGGCGACAAGGCCGCTGCCGAGAAGGCGCTGCTCAAGGCCACCAAGAAGCTCGACAAGGCCGTCAGCAAGGGCGTCATCCACGAGAACCAGGCGGCCAACCGCAAGTCCTCGATCGCCAAGCAGGTCGCCGCTCTCTGAGCCGCAACTCTTCCGAAGGCCCGTCCCCCTGGGGGCGGGCCTTCGTCGTTCCCGGATGTGGTCTCAGGCGCCGTAGGGCGCGCGCGTCGCGACGACGGTGACGAGCCGTTCCACCGCGAAGACGGCGTCGCGGGACGCGCCCTTCACCTCGGCATCCGCTCGCGCGGCCGCCTGGATGGCGATGCCGAGCGACGATTCCGTCCAGCCGGCGAGGTCGCGACGGGCCCGGTCGACCTGCCAGTCCTTCATGCCGATGCGCGCGGCGAGGGCGCCGGACGGTTCGCGGGAGCCGGCCACGCGCGCCATGGTGCGCAGCTTCGACGCGATGGCGGCGACCATCGGGACCGGATCGGCGCCCGAGGCGAGAGCGTGCCGGAGGGTGATGAGGGCGTCGCCGTAGCGACCCGCGATGGCCGTGTCTGCAACGGCGAACGCGGTGGTCTCGACGCGACCGCCGTAGTAGCGGGTGACGACCTGCTCGGTGATGTCGCCCTCGACGTCCGAAATGAGCTGCTGGCACGCGGCCGCGAGCTCGGTGAGGTCGTCCGAGAACGCCGAGACGAGGGCACGGAGGGCGGGCGGGGCGATGCGTCGTTTCGCGGCCTGGAACTCGCCCGCGGCGAAGTCGAAGCGGTCGGAGTCGCGTTTGACGGCGGGGCAGGCGATCTCGATGCCGCCGCCGACACCCGAGCGGATCGTGTCGAGCAGCTTCTTGCCGCGGACGCTCGCGCCGGTGTGGCGGAGCACGATCGTCGCGCCGTCCTGCGGCGCCTCGAGGTAGCGGAGCGCCTCGGCGAGGAACGCGTCGGAGCACTTCTCGACGCCCGACACCCGGACGAGCCGCGGTTCACCGAACAGCGACGGCGACGAGACGGCCAGCAGCGTGCCGGGCGCGTAGTCGTCGGCACGGACGTCGGTGACCTCGAGACTCGGATCCTCGGCGCGGAGGTAGTCGCGGATGCCGGCGGTCGCCCGCTCAGCGCAGACCTCTTCAGGACCGGAGACGAGCACGACCGGTGCCGGCTGCGGCGCCCGCCAGGAGATCTGCGGGATCGCCGACTTCGTCGTCTTCGCGGCGGGACGACGGGGGCTCGGCATGATGTCCAGCCTAGCGAGGGCGGCGGACGGTGACGGGTGCGTCAGCGCTCGCGCGAGCGCCAGAGGCGCAGGCCGCCGTCGTCGCGCCAGACAGCGAGGTCGCCGGAGGTGTCGGTGCGCGCGACGGTCGCCTGTTCCTCGTGCAGGAGATCGAGGATCTCGTCCCGTGGATGGCCATATGTGTTCTCTCCCACGGTGACGAGGGCGACGCGAGCGTCGAGATCGCGGTACAGGCCGACGTCCTGGTCGGCGCTGCCGTGGTGGGCGACCTTGACGACGGAATAGCGGCGATCGACGGCGCCCGTCGCCGCGAGGGAGCGCTGCGGCTGAGCCGACAGGTCACCGAGGAAGATCGCGTCGGGGACGCGGCATCCGGTCACGTCGATGATGACGCTCGCGTCGTTCCCGGCGGGATAGACCGGATCGCGCGGCTTCGGCCACAGCGTGCGCCAGTTGCACTGCCCCAACGCGCCGCTCTGGCCGGCGGACACCTGCTGCGTCCGGGCGCCGCGCGCGGTAAACCGCGCGAGCAGGTCCGCGGCCTCCGCATCGGGGACCGGACCGTGCACGACGAGATCGGCGCGCCCGAGCACAGCGCCGGCGCCGCCGCGGTGGTCCATGTCGAAGTGGGTCAACACGAGGATGTCGACACGATCGATCGCGAACCGGTCGAGGCATCCGGCCAACGCCGCAGGCTCGGGGCCCGTGTCGATGAGCATGACGGAAGCGGCGTCGCGCACCAGGACCGCGTCGCCCTGCCCGACCTCGCACGCCGCGATCGCCCACGCGTCCGGCACGCGGGTGCGGTCCAGCAGCGTCCGCACCGGGCCGGCGGCGGCGATCACGAGGACGACGCCGGCGAGACTCCACGCCGCCACGCGCCGCAGACCGGGATGCCGCGCCGCGATCACCGCCCCGATCGCCGCCCCTGTCGCGGCGAGTGCGAGGAGTCCCGGCATCCCCTCCAGCCAGGGCAGGGATGCCCCGGGCAGGCGCGCGGCGAGGTCCGCCGTCCCCGCGATCCAGGCTGCCGGCAGCCAGGCGATCGCCGCGAGCCCCTGTGCGAGCACCGGAACCGGCAACGCGAGGCAGGCGAGCAAGCCGAGCACCGTGGCCGCGGGCGCGGCGGGACCCGCCAGGAGGTTCGCGAGCACCCCGACGAGGGGAACCGTCGGCTCGATGAGCACGAGCAGCGGCCCGCAGGCCAGCTGCGCGGCGAGCGGCACCGACAGCGCGAGTGCGGCGGGCGACGGCATCCACCTCGACAGTCCGTCGGCGAGCGGGCCAGCCAACAGCAGCAAGGATCCGGTCGCAACGGCCGAGAGGGCGAACCCGAGGGATGCCGCGAGCCACGGATCGAGCACGAGAAGCAGACACACCGAGGCCGACAGCACCGAGACGCCCGCGCCGATCCGTCCGAGCAGCAGGCCGAGCATCGCGATCGCGGCCATCGCGCCCGCTCGGACGACACTCGGCTCCGGCGAGACGAGGACGACGAACGCGACGAGCGTCACGAGCCCGGCTGCGACGCGGATGCCGCGCCGCGCCCCGCAGAGCGCTGCGATACCGAACGCGATCCCGACCACGAGCGCGCAATTCGCTCCGGAGACCGCTGTCAGGTGGGACAGCGACGACGCCTTCATCTGCTGGTCGAGCTCGTCGCTTACGGCCGAGGTATCGCCGACGGCGAGACCGGGGACGAGGCCAGCGCCGGGCTCCGGCAGCCCGGCCACGGCCGCCACGAGACCGGTGCGCAGCGTCGCAGCCACGCCCAGCGGGCCCGAGGGAGGCCGGTCGACGACGAGGGCGGATGCCTCGACGACGAGCACCGCACGGTCGCCGGGGTCCGCCCGGAACGCCGTGCCCGTGACCGTCGCGCGAGCGCCCAGGTCGAGACCCGGCGCACGCTCGGACGCGCGGACGACGACGGGGGCCGACACGGCCCGGTCGTCGTCGCCGACGGTCGCGGACCGTGTGATCGCATCGAAGCGGTGCCCCGTCGCGGAGCGCTCCACCTTGCCGACGACGTCGACCTCGAACGTGACGCTGCGGCCCCCGTCGACCTCGAGACCGGCCAGTGCGTCCCGCGCCGGCTGCGCGAGCGCGACGTGGGATGCCGCAGCCGCCGCCACGGCGAGGGAGACCGCGACGAGCGCGAGCACGGTGGGTCTCGCGCGGCGCAGCGCCACACCGAGAAACGCGACGGCGACGCCCCACAGGACGACCGCCGACACGACCGCGTGCTCCGGGAACGTGATCGCCGCCCCCGCACCCGCCCACGCCGTGCCGGCGACCGGGAGCAGACGCAGGTCGCGGCGTCGCGCCGTCCGGACACTCACACCGTGACCAGGTCGCGGAGCGAAGCGAGCATCTTCTCGCCGATGCCGGGGACCGCGAGCAGATCGTCCACGCTCGTGAAGCGGCCGTTGTCCTCGCGCCAGTCGAGGATCCGCTGCGCGATCGCGGGACCCACCCGCGGCAGCGTGTCGAGGGCCGCGAGGTCCGCGGTGTTGAGGTTCACGCGACCGTCGCCCTCGGGCGCCGTCGCACCCGCGGCATCCGATCCCACCTCCCCCTCGGCGGGCACCACGAGCTGTTCGCCGTCGCTGACGGGTCGCGCCAGGTTGACGCCTTCGCGGGATGCCGCATCGGTGAATCCCCCGGCGGCGGCGACCGCATCCACGACACGCGCGCCCTCGTCGAGCCGGTACAACCCGGGCTCGGCCACCTCGCCCGACACGTGCACGTAAACGGTCGCGGGGGCCACGGTCTCGGACGCGGCATCCGGCACCGTCTCGACCGCAGCCTCCGCCCCGGTCCGGACGATGCCGATCGCGATCGTGACCGCCGCGACCACGACCACGAGGGCGACGGCGGCACCGATCCCCAGCCGGCGACGCGACACCGGCACCGTCTGCGCACCCATGCGTCGAGGATTGCCCGCGGCCACGCGCGCGATCGTCCGCCGCCCGTCAGCCGTGGACGGCCATCACGGATCGCGTGTGGTGGAGGAACCGTCGCAGTCGGATGAGGTCCCGCTCAGAGAACCGCAGTGGGGCCAGGGCGCCGCGAGCGCGACCTCTGGATCCGCCGACCAGTCTCGACCGTAGAATCGGAGAACGGCGCCCACATCGGATGCGGTGAGCGGATCCACTCCGAATCCGCGAACGATATCCGAATCTGCGCATCGCGACGGCACTGCTCCATCCGCCCGCGGCCGGACTCACGCGACGGTGAAGCTGACGACCTTCGGCGCCCGGACGACGGCGCGCGTGATCTCCTTGTCGCCGATCGCACGACGGACCTTCTCGTCGGCGCGCGCGAGCTGCTCGAGCTCCTCGCCCGATATCTTGGCGGGGACGGTGAGCGTGCCGCGCACCTTGCCGTTGACCTGGACGACCGCCGTGACGGACTCCTCGACGAGGAGCGTCGGGTCGGCCTGACGCCACGGCACCACACCGACGAACGGCTCGTAGCCGAGGATCTCCCACATCTCCTCCGCGGTGTGCGGGGCGAACAGGTCCAGGACCATCGCCACGGCCTCGGCGGCCTCGCGCACCGCCGGGTCGGCCGCACCGGCGCCCGAGTCGATCGTCTTGCGGGTCGCGTTGACGAGCTCCATGAGGCGCGCGACGACGACGTTGAACTTCGACTGCTCGACGAGGCCGACGACATCGGCCCACAGGCGATGCGTGACGCGGCGCAGAGCGGCATCGCCCTCGGCCCAGACGACATCCGTGGGGCTCGCGACGTCCGCGGCGATCCGCAGTGCGCGCGAGAGGAACTTCTGGGCGCCCGTCGTCGAGACGTCCTCCCAGTTGATGTCGTCCTCCACGGGCCCGGCGAACGCGATCGCGACACGCACGGCATCCGCACCCGGGTCGTCCATGCTCGACGCGAACTCGACGAGGTTGCCCTTCGACTTCGACATCTTCGAGCCGTCGAGCAGCACCATGCCCTGGTTGATGAGGCTCGTGAAGGGCTCGGTGAAGTCGACGAGGCCCATGTCGAAGAGGACCTTCGTGATGAACCGGGCGTACAGCAGGTGCAGGATCGCATGCTCGACGCCGCCGATGTACGAGTCGACCGGGGCCCACTTGGATGCCTCGGCCGTCGGGAACGGCTCGCTCGCCCCGTTCGGCGCCAGGAAGCGGAGGAAGTACCACGAGCTGTCGACGAACGTGTCCATCGTGTCCGGGTCGCGGAGCGCCGGCTCCCCCGTCTCGGGGTCGACCGTCGTCATCCACTCGGTCGCACCGCCCAGCGGCGACGTGCCCTTCGGCTTCAGGTCGAGACCCTTCGCGTCGGGCAGCACGACCGGCAGCTGCTCGTCGGGGACGGGCACGATGCGGCCGTCCTCGGTGTGGATCATCGGGATGGGCGTACCCCAGAAGCGCTGGCGCGAGATCAGCCAGTCGCGCAGGCGATAGGTCTTCGCGGCCCGACCGGTGCCCGCAGCAGTGAGCTCCTCGATCGCGCGCGCGATCGCGTTGCGCTTGGAGAGACCGTTGAGTGAACCGGAGTTGATGAGGCGCCCGTCGCCCGTCAGCGCGGTGCCGGTACGGGCGGGGTCGATCGACTCGAGGTCATCACCGATCGGCACACCGTCCTCGTCGACCTCGATGACCGGGATGGCGCCCGTGACCGGCGCCGTCGTATCGACGACGACCTTCACCGGCAGGTCGAACGCGCGGGCGAAGTCCAGGTCGCGCTGGTCGTGGGCGGGCACCGCCATGACGGCGCCGTGACCGTAGTCGGCGAGGACGTAGTCCGCCGCCCAGATCGGCAGACGCTCGCCGTTGATCGGGTTGATCGCGAAGCGGTCGAGGAAGACGCCCGTCTTGGGGCGGTCCGCGGTCTGCCGCTCGATCTCGCTCGTCTTCTGCACGGTCTCCAGGTAGTCCTGGAACCGCATCCGCACTTCCGGCGACGATCCCGCGGCCAGTTCGGCAGCCAGGTCGGAGTCCGGCGCGACGACCATGAAGGTCGCGCCGTGCAGCGTGTCGGGACGCGTGGAGAAGACGGTGATCTTCTCGTCGCGCCCCTCGATCTCGAAGTCGATGTCCGCACCGACCGAACGGCCGATCCAGTTGCGCTGCATCTGCAGCACCTTGTGCGGCCAGAAGCCCTCGAGCTGATTCAGGTCATCGAGCAGACGGTCGGCGTACTCGGTGATCTTGAAGTACCACTGCGTCAGCTTCTTCTTGACGACCTCGTACCCGCACCGCTCGCAGTGACCGTCGACGACCTGCTCGTTGGCGAGCACCGTCCGGTCGTTGGGGCACCAGTTGACGGCACTCTGCTTGCGGTACGCGAGACCGCGCTCGAAGAGGCGCTGGAACAGCCACTGGTTCCAGCGGTAGTACTCGGGGTCGCTCGTGTGAAGCACGCGGCTCCAGTCGTAGGACGACCCGAACGCGCGGAAGCTGACCTTGTGCTGGGCGATGTTGTTGTACGTCCACTCGCGGGGATCCGAGCCCGCACCGCCCTTGATGGCCGCGTTCTCGGCGGGCAGGCCGAAGGAGTCCCAGCCGATCGGGTTCAGGACGTTGTAGCCGCGGTGGCGCCAGAACCGCGCGACCGCGTCGACGTAGGCGTAGTTCTCAGCGTGCCCCATGTGCAGGTCGCCCGAGGGGTAGGGGAACATGCCGAGCACGTACTTGCGCGGTCGGGTGTCCTCGTCGCCGCCCGCCTTGAAGGGGTCGGCCTCCGCCCATCGGGTCTGCCACTTGGTCTGGATGGCGCGGGAGTCGAAGCTCGTCTGCTCGGGAGTCGATGCGTCGTGGGAGGTGCTGGAGGACACGGTGAACCAATCGTGCAAAGTCGGGAGGGCGCGCGAAAGCGCCGTTTCAGCCTAGCGGACCGGGACTTTCACCAGCCCGGAGGCAGGTCCGCCCCCAGGGCGCGGAGCGGTGCCCGGGCCTTGATCCCCACCTCCGCGACCTCGTCGGCGGCGTTGGACCCCCAGGTGATCCCCCCTCCGGCGCCGACGTACGCGCCGGCCGGATGGACCACGATCGAGCGGATGACCATGGCGAGGTCCATCCCGCCGTCGTCGCCGATCCACCCGAAGCATCCCGAGAACACCCCGCGCGGCGCGGCCTCGAGCCGGTGCAGGATCTGCATGGCCGACAGCTTCGGCGCTCCCGTCATGCTCCCCGCCGGGAAGGCGGCATCCCACAGCTGGCCGACGGTCGTCCCGGGGCGCAGCCGACCCGCCACCGTGCTCACCAGTTGATGCACCGCCGGGTACGACTCCACCTCGAGCAGCCGTTCCGCCGCCACCGACCCGGGGACGCAGACCCGCTGCAGGTCGTTGCGCATCAGGTCGACGATCATCACGTTCTCGGCCTGCTCCTTGACGCTGGCGCGCAGGTCCGCCGCGAGAGCCGCGTCGCGCTCCGCCTCCGCGGATCGCGGGCGCGTGCCCTTGATGGGGCGGGTGCGGACGATCCCGTCGTCCACGGCGAGGAACTGCTCCGGCGACGCGCTCGTGAGCGCCCACCCGCCGCTGCGGATGAACCCGCCGTGGTGGGCGGGCGTCGCGGCGCGCAGCCGCAGGTAGGTCTGCACGGGATCGACGGATGCCGCCGTCTCGAATCGCGTCGTCAGGCACAGCTGATACGCGCGCCCCTCGCGGATCTCGTCCCGGCACTGTTCGATGAGTTCCGCGTACTCCCCCGGCTCGTGGCGCGCGGTGACCTCGACCTCCGGAGCAGGACCGACCGACGGCAGCGGCGACTCGGCGACCGACTCGACTTCGGAGACGAACGCGGCCAGCCGATCGGCCGGGGCGAAGGCGAGGACACGACGCGAGGAGTGGTCGAACCCCAGCATCCGCTCGACGCGCAGCCAGAGTTCCTCCGGGCCCGGGTCGATCGCGGCCGGCGCACCCGCCCGGGCCGCCGCGGCGTCGTACCCGGCCCATCCGACCCAGCCGCCGCGGAACGGCCCCGCGGCACGGTCACCGCTGCCCGCGGCGATCACGTCGCGTGGAGAGGACGACGGGATGCCGCTGCCCACCCAGCTCCATCCGTCGGACGCGTCCGGGCCGGCGTCGAGCCAGAAGGCGTCGCCCGCCGCGAATAGCCCCGTGAACGCGACCGCAGGATCGACCCACCCCGCGAGGACGCGGTGCGGCAGGTCACTCGACATCCCTTCAGGGTAGACGGCGGATAATCTGAGGTCGTGAACGAGATCCTCGACTGGTTGCTCGGCACCGTTCAGGCTGTCGACCCGGTCGTGCGGACGATCGTCGCCGGCGTCGCCATGATGCTCGAGACGAGCGTTCTGGTCGGTCTGATCGTCCCCGGCGACTCGATCGTGATCGTGTCGGGCACCGCGGTCGACAGTTTCCCCGAGGGCGCGTGGCTCGTCGCGGCGGTTCTCATCGGAGCGTTGGCGGGCGAGAGCATCGGCTTCGCCCTGGGCCGCTGGCTGGGTCCCCGCATCCGCTTCTCCCGCGTCGGCCGGCTCATCGGTGAGCGCAACTGGGCGCGCGCCGAACTGTACCTGCGGCGGCGGGGCGGGCCGGCGATCTTCCTGTCGCGGTTCCTGCCGGTCCTGCACTCCCTGGTGCCGCTGACGGTCGGGATGAGCGGCTTCGCCTACCGGCGGTTCCTCGCCTGGACCGTGCCCGCGTGCGCCGTGTGGTCCGTCGCCTACGTGTCGGTGGCGGCGGCCGCCGCCGAGGGATACCGCGAGCTCTCCGACAACCTGCACTACGCGGGATACCTGTTCGTCGGCGTGATCGCGGCGTTCCTCCTGCTGGTCTACGTCGCGAAACGTGTCATCAGTGCGCGCGAAGCCCGTCACCTCGCCGAGGAGGAGCCCGCCGGGGTCGACGCCGACGACGTGAAAGACTGAAGCGATGGCTTCCCCCGCTTCGCCCCCGATGAAGGTGCTCTGGCTCGCGCGCTTGGAGTACAGGTTCCACGCGTGGCGCGAGAAACGCGCCCGCGCACGCGGGCGGACGGCGACCGTCGCCGCGTTCCCGGGGTACGGGAGCACCCAGTGGGTGCGGGTGCTCGGCAGGGTCCTCATCCCCCCGAAGGCCAAGAGGCGCGAACGCGGCGATTACGCGGGTGTGCGCGGATGGCGCAGCTTCGCATCGGTCCCGGTCGCACACGCGACGGTCACCGTCACCGTGAACGGTGTGCCGCACGAGGTCACCGCCGACCGCGGCGGCGTGATCGACGCCGTCCTGCCCGCCACGCTGCCGCCCGGATGGCAGACGGTCACGATGCGGGTCGAGGAGGCCGAGCCCGTCGAGGCGCGCGTCTTCGTTGTCGGGGACGACATCCGGTTCGGCATCATCTCGGACGTGGACGACACCGTCATGGTGACCGCCCTCCCCCGCCCCTTCGTGGCGGCGTGGAATTCCTTCGTCCTCAACGAGCACGCCCGGCAGCCGGTGCCCGGCATGGCCGTGCTGCTGGAGCGGCTCGCCCGCGAGAACCCCGGATCGCCGGTCCTGTACCTGTCGACGGGAGCCTGGAACGTCGCGCCGACGCTCGTCCGGTTCCAGCGGCGGCACTTGTTCCCGATGGGCGCGATGCTCCTCACCGACTGGGGGCCGACGCACGACCGCTGGTTCCGCAGCGGCAAGCTGCACAAGCAGGAGAGCCTTCGCCGGTTGGCCGACGAGTTCCCCGACATCGACTGGCTCCTCATCGGCGACGACGGGCAGCACGACGATGAGATCTATACGCAGTTCACGATCGAGCATCCCGAACAGGTCGCGGCGGTCGCGATCCGGCGGCTGACACCGGCGGAAGCGGTTCTCGCGGGCGGCCGCACGGCGGTCGACGACCACAGCGCCGCCGGGGTGCCGTGGGTGACCGGCGATGACGGGGCGGAACTGCTGGAACGGTTGACGGACGTCGACATCGTCCGCGATGTCCCCCCCTCCTCCTAGGCTGTCCGACATGTGTGGTCGCTTCGTCGTCGCGAATGCCGCTTCCGAGCTCGTCGGCGTGCTGCGCGTCGACGTCGAGAGCGACGACCTCCCGGCGCCGTCCTACAACATCGCTCCCACGTCGCAGGTCGCGATCGTCCTCGACTCGGCCAAGACCGATCCGCCCACGCGGCGCCTCGAGCCGGCGCGGTGGGGTCTCGTGCCGTCGTGGGCGAAGGACGTCAAGGTGGGTGCACGGGCGTTCAACGCGCGGTCCGAGGAACTCGAGGACAAGCCGATGTTCCGGCAGGCCCTCATCAAGCGCCGCGCGATCGTGCCGGCGACGGGCTACTACGAGTGGCAGACCACCGACGAGGGCAAGACGCCCTACTTCATCCACCCCGCCGACGGCTCGCCCCTGCTGTTCGCCGGGCTCTACGAATGGTGGAAGGATCCCGCGAAGGCCGAGGACGATCCGAGCCGCTGGCTGCTCTCGTTCACCATCCTCACGCGCGCCGCCATCGATCCGCTCGGCTCCATCCACGATCGGATGCCGCTGTTCCTCGACGCCGACTTCGCCGACGCCTGGCTCGACACCGAGGTCGACAACGTGGGCGACCTCCTCGACGCGGCCGTCGACGCAGCGGACCAGGTGGTCGCCGGCCTGACCGACCATGTCGTCTCGAACGCCGTCGGGAACGTCCGCAACGACTCCCCCGACCTCATCGAGCCCGTCTGACCCGCTCGTGACGACCGCCACCGCGACCGTGCTCGACCGGTCCGACTGGACCGAGCGGATGCGGGCGCACGCCGCCCGCGCGGATGCACTCACCGCCCGGCGCCGTCAGCGGGCGGCGCGCGGCGAGACGCATCCCGTCGACGACTTCCTGTACACGTATTACTCGTACAAACCCTCCCTGCTGCGGCGGTGGCATCCCGGGCGGGACGTCGCGCTCGACGACGCGGCCGACGCACCCCACGCGGCCTGGCGGTGGTACCGCGCCGAGGGCGGCGTCGTCGGCGCGGACACCGAGGCGTTCCTCACCGAGAAACGCCCGCTCGTCCGAGCGATCCGCGGCATCCTCGCGGGCGCCCTGGGACGCACGGCATCGTATGGCTGCTTCGGCATGCACGAGTGGGCGATGGTGTACCGCGACCGGGACACGCGGCACCCGGTCCCCCTCCGACTCGGCGCGGAAGGGACGGATGCCGTCGTCGAGGCGCACGATGTGCGGTGCACGCACATCGACGCGTTCCGGTTCTTCACGCCCGACGCCGTGCCCCGCAACCGCTTCGCCCCGACGCGGGAGACGCAGCCGCAGATGGAACAGCCGGGATGTCTGCATGCAGGCATGGACCTCTACAAGTGGGCCGTGAAACTGGGGCCGCTCGTGCCCGGCGAGTTGATGCTCGATGCGTTCGAGCTCGCGCGCGACATCCGGGAACTCGACATGCGTGCGTCGCCCTACGATCTGACCGGGTGGGGGTACAGCGCGGTCCCCGTCGAGACACCCGAAGGGAAGGCGGCCTACGTCGCCGCCCAGCGCGAGTTCACGGCGAGGGCGCAGCCGATCCGTGCGGCGCTCCTCGCACGGATCGGCTGACCCCGGTCTCACCCGAGCTCGACGCGCGCCTCCGGGTTGTTGAGGACGACGATCGGCGTGATCGGCGAGTGCCCCGCGGCCGCGATCCTCGCCCGGTCGAAGCGCACCAGCGGCTCACCCGCCGTCACGCGCTGACCGGCGGTCACGAGTGTCTCGAATCCGTCGCCCTTCATCGCGACGGTGTCGATCCCGACGTGGATCAGCAGCTCCGTCCCGTCGTCGAGGCGCAGACCGATCGCGTGCCCGGTCGGGAACACGCTCTCGACGCGGCCATCAGCGGGGGCCGAGATCACGTCGCCCGTCGGGTCGATCGCGACGCCCGGCCCCATCGTCCCGTCGGCGAACATCTCATCGGAGACCTCCGACAACGCCAGCACCCGCCCGGCCACCGGCGGGCGCAGCCGGACGAGATCCGGAGCCTGCGTCGCCTGTGCGACAGCGGTGCCGGTCGAGGGAGCGGGCGCCGCCGACACGGCGCGACCCGCCAAAACGTCCTCCATCGCGTCCTTCACGAACTGCACGTTCAATCCGTAGACGACCTGGACGGAGTGCCCTCCCGGCTTGATCGTCCCGGCCGCACCGGCACGCTTGAGGGCGGCGTCGTCGACCCGCGCGACGTCGGCGATCTCCATGCGCAGACGCGTCGCGCAATTGTCGAGCTCGACGATGTTCTCGCGACCGCCCAGGGCCTCGACGAACCGCTCCGCCGTCGCATGGAAGTCGCCGCGCGGCGCGGCATCCGTCCCCTCGTCCTCCAGCGCGTCGTCGTCCTCGCGCCCCGGCGTCTTGAGATCGAACCGTCGGATGATCCAGCGGAAGACCACGAAGTAGATCGCGAACCAGATCGGTCCCATGATCAGGATGATCCAGGGGTTCTCGGCGAGCGGGTTCGCCCACCCCAGGACGAGGTCGATGAATCCGCCCGAGAAGCCGAAGCCCATGCGCACCGGGAGGATCGCCGAGACGAACAGCGAGATGCCCATGAACACGGCGTGGATGAGGTACAGCCACGGCGCAAGGAACATGAACGAGAACTCGAGCGGCTCGGTGACGCCGACGAAGAACGACGAGATGGCTCCCGAGAGCAGGATGCCAGCGGCCACCTTGCGCCGGGTCGTCTTGGCGGTCACGTACATCGCGAGCGCCGCGCCGGGGAGGCCGAACATCATGATGGGGAAGAAGCCCGTCATGTACTGCCCGGTCACGCCGTAGACGCCGTCTCCGGCGGAGCCCTGCAGGAAGTTGTTGAGGTCGTTGATGCCCGCGACGTCGAACCAGAACACGGAGTTGAGCGCGTGGTGCAACCCGAGCGGGATGAGCAGCCGGTTGAAGAATCCGTAGATGCCCGCGCCCACCGGTCCGAGGGTGACGATCCACTCGCCGAAGCCGACCAGGCCCCCGTAGACGAACGGCCACACGAACACGAGCACGATCGCGAGGACCAGCGAGAGCCCCGCGGTGACGATGGCGACCGAGCGCTTGCCCGAGAAGAACGACAGCGCGTCCGGCAGCTTCGTGTCCTTGAATCGGTTGTAGCACCACGCCCCGATCAGGCCGCAGATGATGCCGACGAACACGTTCTGGATCTTCGTGAACGCGGGGTCGACGTCCTCGACCGCGGCTCCGGTGAGGGCCGCCATCGTGGCCGGGCTCAGCATGGTCGTCACGGTGAGCCACGAGACGAGGCCGGCGAGGGCGGAGGTGCCGTCGGACTTCTTCGCCATCCCGATCGAGACACCGACGGCGAACAGCAGCGCCAGGTTGTCCAGGAGCGCGCCGCCGGCCGCGCTCAGGAACGCGGAGCCGATGTTGTCGGCGCCGCCGTTGGCGTTCTTGATCCAATAGCCGATGCCGGACAGGATCGCGGCGACGGGAAGGACGGCCACCGGCAGCATGAGCGACCGGCCGAGCCTCTGGAAGAACTTCATCGTTTCTCCGCTCTCAGCTCCGCGAGGGCGGAGCCAGGCACGAGGTTACTCACCGCGAGCGTCGAACGTCAGAGGGCACGCGGTCGGCATCGACGCCGACGTCAAGCCCTCGACCCTCGTCGCCTGCGCCGCGAGACTGGCGGAGTCGAAAGGATCATCGTGAGCGCTGACAGCACCTCGCACTCCCCCGAGCTCGACCGCTTCATCGGCGGTGAACAGGAGGGCCTCCCGCCCGCCCCCGAGGGCGCATCCGACAACAGGGCGGCCGTCGACCCCGACGAGCGGTTCCACGTCCCCGAGGACGGTGACCTCAGCGTCGACGCGCAGCTCGCGCAGGACGACCCGGACTCAGACGACGGGCTCTGATACCTCCCGGCTCGACGCGACGGGCGTACGCCAGAGCAGCACGGCGGCGACCCCTGCCAGGATGGCGGCGGTCAACGTGATCGGGACGGGGATGATGCTGAAGAACACGGCTGCGTAGCTGATCACGCCGTCGAGGACGCGATCCTCCGCGAGCGTGAGTTGGAGCTGATCCGCCGAGATGCTCACCGCGACGACGAACACGAGATCGAAAAGCAACTCGAGAGAGGATGCCGCCCGCCCCGGCTCGTGCGGATCGCGCGGCCGCATCGGGATCAGCCGTAGCGTCGAGGGCAGAGGAGTGTTGATCGGGTTCCCCGGGTCATGCGCACCATGGTGGCATCCCGCCGGTCACGCGCCATGCGGAAACACGAACACCCCGGCGAACCGGGGTGTTTGGTGCACCTGAGGGGACTCGAACCCCTGGCCCCCTGCATGCCCTGCAGGTGCGCTACCACCTGCGCCACAGGCCCGGATGGTCTCGCGGATGCCCAGAATTCCCGGAATCTTGCCCCTCGGCTTCACTCCGGTGGTGGTGATAGCCAGCATACGCGACCGGGCTTCGACGGATCCGGGCGGTCCTGGAGAGATCTCGAGGTATCTGAACAGTTGCGTACCCGTCTACATCTCAAGTCCGGCCCGCCGGCGCCACGGGCAGCATCTTCTGCTGCACGGGTCGGAACGAAGCTACTGGTCTCAGTCTGGCCGCGGGAGGAGAGCCGCCGGGCCGGGCGTGCCGAATGTGAGGAAGACCAGCGTGACGTCGTCACTCTGATCCCATGGGACTTACCTCGTTGTGGGTGCAGCACTGACGAGGCGGATCGCAGTTAGGGCATGTCTGACAATTGCCGGGTCCAGGCGATGACGGCGTTGAGGATGACAGCGGCCCGGTAGGTGATCGCGAGTTTGTCGTAGCGGGTGGCGAGTCCTCGCCATTGCTTGATGTGGCAGTAGCGGCGCTCGATGACGTTGCGGCCCTTGTAGTCGGCGGCGTCGAGGCCGACGGGGCGTCCGCCGCGTGAGCCGCGGCGCTTGCGGTGGCCTTGCTGGTCGGACGGCTCGGGGATCACGGCCTTGATCCCGCGGGCGCGTAGATGCCCGCGGATCGCGCGGGATGAGTACGCCTTGTCACCCCGGACCGCGTCCGGACGAGTGCGGGGCCGGCCGACGGGACGGGCGACACGCAGGTGTCCCTCAGCGGCAGGAACATCGGCGAGTCCCCGGCCTGGCCTGCTGTCAGCAGCGCGACCAGCGGGAGCCCGTTGCCGTCGACGAGCTGGTGGATCTTCGTCGACAGGCCGCCTCGGGAGCGGCCGACCGCGTGATCAGGCGGCTCGACGCCCGGATTCGTGTAATTCGATCCAGCCCCCTGTGAGGCGCTTCGTGTTCGTCGCGTGCTGATGCGCGCGGGCGATCGTGGAGTCCACCGACAGCGACCACTCCACCAGCCCCGCCTCGTCCGCGGCGGCGGTGAGTGTGGCGAGCACCTTGTCCCAGGTGCCTTCCGTGGCCATGCGGTGATGCCAGGTCCATACCGTCTGCCACGGCCCGAACACCTCCGGCAGATCCCGCCACGCGATCCCGCACCGATACCGGTAGACGATGCCCTCGACCATCAACCGCGCGTCCGCGAAGGGCCGTCCCCTGCGCCCGGTCGGGCGCGGCAGCATCTCCTCGAGCAACGACCACTGAGCATCCGAGAGCACCTGAAACCGCGTCACGACCTCAGACTCTCAGCGCGCCGCCGAACTATTTGTCAGACACGCCCTAGGTCGCGACGGCGGCACGACATGGGAGCCGGTGGCCTTCACGGGCGAGAATGACTTCCACGTTCTCACCGCCGCACCGGACGCATCATCGCCACGACGCCCGACGGGCCTCAGGTCAGTACCGACCAAGGGCGACGTTCGGACCGCTGCCAGACAGCCCGATCATGTCCCTCATCGCTGTGTCCCCGGACGGCCAGCAACTGATCGGCGTGGGAAGCAAAGGCAGCTCGGAGAGGAGCACGACCCGCGATCTATCGTGGCGAAACATCGGCACGGCGCACGGCTCCGCGCAGGCATTCGCCATTACCGACGCTGGCGACATCCTCATCGTCGATGACAGCGGACCCAGCCAGCGGTTCTCCACTTATCGAAAAACCACAAGCCCCTCCGTCCATCCTCGACCTCGCTTTAGCGTGACCGCATTGGGGGAAGTGCCCCCGAAGAAGGAAGAGCCGCCATGACTGTTGCAGATCAGATGCTCGCCACCCACCCGAAAGTCGGTTTCGCCGCAGCACAGGACGCCCTTCTGCGCTGTATCGAGGCGTGCGCCGAATGCGCCCAGGCATGTACCGCCTGCGCAGATGCATGCCTCGGAGAAGACATGGTCGCGGAACTCGTCACGTGCATTCGGAAGAACTCCGACTGCGCAGATATCTGCGCCGCCACAGGTGCAGTGCTCTCCCGCCAAACCGCACCGGATGTTGCAACGGTTCGCGCCCTGCTCGAAGCCTGCCGCACCGCCTGCGCGTCCTGTGCCGCCGAGTGTGAACAGCACGCAGACATGCATGAGCACTGCCGCGTGTGCGCCGAATCCTGCCGCCGCTGCGAGGAGGCATGCACCGACCTTCTCGCCGCTCTCTAAAGCGGCCCAGGTTCGCAGTCCTCCTGCGAGCACTACCCGCCATTGGCGGTCGCTGACGGGACGGTCGATGCCGCAATCGCCCGCCCCGTCACCGTCGCCGCACCCCCTCCCATCCGAACAGGAGACGTCATGACCGCGAACGACCACCACGACCCCCAACAGAACGACCGAAGCGCAGCGACCGGCGATCACAGCCAACAAGGTCACTCCACGCCCTGGAAGATGTATCTGCGATTCGGGGCGATGATCCTCACCGGAATGGTTGTCATGTACTGGGTGATGTTCGTCGGCTCGTGGGAGTGGAGCCACGTCCGCTTCAGCGAAAGCCGCGTCTTCATGGCCCTGACCATGGGCGGTGCGATGGGGTTGGTCATGCTGGCGTGGATGCTCAACATGTACAAGAGCGTCAAAGCGAACATCGCCGTCGCCACAGTTAGCGTCCTGCTGCTCGCCGGCGGAGTCGCGCTTGACCGCAGTCAGATCACCGTGGACGACACCGCCTGGATGAACGCGATGATCCCCCACCACTCCCTCGCCATCACCCGCTCCGAACGTGCACAGATCCAGGACGTTCGCGTCTGCGAACTCGCCGCCGAAATCAGCGCGGCGCAGCGCAACGAAATCCTCGAGATGAACTGGCTCATCGACGACATTGCGAGCAACGGCATCGCTGAAACCCCCGAAGAGGCGCAGGCACGTCCCGCCCCAACATTCGATGAGACAGCTCTGCGAGAGTGCCCCAAGGAGTAGCTCGTCCAGATCTGCATGACCCGAGTGCGGTCATGACCTAGGAGCGAGCGTCATCACGTTGGCTGCGCCGAAAACGATCGTTTGTGGCATGCGCCGCGGCGATCGCGAAGTGAGCCCCCGAAACCCCGCACCGTTTCAGAACCTCGTTTCGGGACAGATGGAGTCGGTGCGGGGTTTCGGCACGGCGGGTCGGTGTGGGGAGTCGATCAGTTCCACGCCGAGCGACGGAGTAGCCGGAGTCCGTTGAGGGCGACGATGACGGTCGATCCCTCGTGGCCGGCGACGGCGAGAGGAAGCGGCAGCGTTCCGATCAAGTCCCACAGGACGAGTGTGGCGATGAATGTCCCGGCGATGATCAGGTTAGCGATGACGAACCGGCGCGCCCGCCGGGAGAGGGTGATGACGTTGGGAATCGCGCTGAGGTCGTCGCGGATGATGATCGCGTCGGCGGTGTCGAGCGCGAGGTCCGATCCATGGCGTCCCATAGCGACACCGACGCTTGCGGTTGCCAGCGCGGGTGCGTCGTTCACCCCGTCGCCTACGACCATGACGGCCGTCCCTGATGCTTGCAACCCGCGCACGACGTCAGCCTTGTCCTGCGGGAGCACCTGGGCGATGCCGGTCTGCGTGGCGACCTCACGAGCGGTCGCGTCGTTGTCACCCGTGAGAAGGTGGACGCGGCCGGTTGTGACGGCTGAGAGTCGTTCGACGACGGCGGCTGCGTTCGAACGGAGGGCGTCGTCGAGGACGATTGTTCCGATGGGTTCGCCGTCGACGGTAACGGTGACGACGGTTCCGATCCGGTCGGTGTGCTCACTTGCGTCCTGCGCGACGCGCACAAGCCGACCGTCGACGGTGCCCTCGACACCCACGCCGGGGATCGCGCGGAAGTTGGTCGCGGCCGGTATGTCGAGGTGCACGGCCGCGCGAACGATCGCGTAACCCAGCGGGTGCTCGCTCTGCTGCTCAACGGCTGCCGCAAGCTGCAAAATAGTGTCCGCATCGTGTGTGCCGAGGGGGTCCACGGTGCGAACGATGGGCGCACCTTGGGTCAGAGTGCCGGTCTTGTCGAACGCAGGTCGACCAGGCGGCAATGACGGCGAATCGGTACCCATTCGCAGGGGCCCCGGCGACCCGGTGCTCTCAGGGACGGTCAACGGCACCGGAGCGCGCCGGGTGCGCGTGGGACGTCCAGCCTCGGAGTCGGTCATCGCCCGTGTCGTGGCGCTGGTTGAGACGGCATCTGCCACCAAGGCAAAAACTCAGCTGTTCATCGAAAAGGTCGAACAGCGTTACTCGGTGGGCGTCGTTGTCGCCACGCTTGTGGTGTTCTTCCTCCCTCTTGCGCTGGGTGAGGACTTCCAAGCGCGCAACCGCGCCAGACAGGTGCGCGTCGCGGCCGGCGTCATCGGGGAACACGTCGAAGATCCCGAAGGAGGACGGGCCGAGACGGATCGCGAACCACCCGATGGTGGCCGGCTCCTCCTCGACGAGTCCTCGCCCGATGCCGAGGAATTCCTGGACCTCGTCTTCCTTGCCGGGCAGGGCCTCCAGCCTGACAACGAGACGTAGTTGCCGAGTCCCGACTGTGAGGTGCCACCGCTGTCCATACAGCGAAGGTGCGCGGGGATTGCCGCGTACCTTGCAGATAGCTCTAGGAGGCTCGAAAGCGCCCTGCGGCTACTCGGCGAAGTGACCAGTACTCGACTACCAAACATTCAAACCCCCCGATCGGGGAGTGAAGTTTCGGTGCTTTACCGGGAGTTTTGGTGGAAGTAAGGGGAATACTGTCGAAAAGTGCCCCGCCCTTGCGCCGCATAGTGAGTACCCATCATCTCATCCGACAGCGACCTCTGCTACAGCGTCGCCACGGCCGGAAACTCCCCACTCATCTCCCGCCTTTGAGCGAGGAGAAGCTGGTCATCGCTGAAGCTCGATACGAAGCAGGCGCGACTCTCAAGGCGATTGAGTAGTGCCCCGTAGAGTGGTGTAACGATCCCGGCCAGTAAACGTCAGCGTGGCCACCGGGATCTTCCTTCGAGGAAACTCTCACATCCCACTCGAAAGGCGTCACACCGATGACCACTCCCTCTAT
>NZ_JAMXSA010000119.1:0-1338 GCF_024124465.1 Microbacterium sp. CnD16-F | reverse complement strand
CCGCTGAGGCGGAGCAGGCTCGGGCGGTGCTGCGGTTCGTGGAGACCCGCCGCACCGACGCCCTCACCCAGGGCTTGAGTGCCCGTCAGGTCGAGGACGCCCGGCAGGTCGCGATCCTGGAGGCCGCCATCGAGCTCCACGTGGCCACCGCGCTGATCTCGAACCTGGTCTCGGCGACCCGCACCCTGGTGGTGGACCTGCCGACCGTGTGGGCTGGCCACCTGCGCGGTGAGGTCGATCGGGCCAAGGCCCGCGAGATCGCCTCCACCGCCTGGAAGCTGCATGCGCCGGAGAACGTGACCCGGTTGGACGAGACCGTCCTCGCCTACGCCACGACCCACACGTTGGGTCAGCTGAAGGGGTGGCTGCGCCGGTTCCTCATCCGGGTCGAGCCCGACCACGCGATCGAGCGCCGCCAGGCCGCCCAACAGGACCGCAACGTCACCATCACCGCGTTGGATGACGGGATGAGTCTGCTGCAGGCCCTCATCCCCACCACCGAGGCCCTCCTCATCGACCGGGACCTGACCCTGGCCGCGAAGGCCTCCCGCAGCCAGAGCGCCGACGATGAGCGGACCCTGGCCCAGGCCCGCGCCGACGCGCTCGTCGACACCCTCCTGCAGAGGCGTGGGAAGACCGACCCCACCGACACTGCCGCCGATCCCGTACCGGTGGGCACGTCGGGTCGCGGCCGCTTCCACGTCGGCATCACCGTCTCCCTGGCCACCCTGCTCGGCCTCTCGAGTGAGCCGGGCGTCTCTGCGGATGGGCAGCACGTCCTCGACCCTGGCCTGCTCGCCGAGCTCGCCGCTCAGGACGGGACTCTGTTCTCGCGGTTGTTGACCGATGAGCACGGCGGCATCCTCGACGTGACCGAGCTGGGCCGCTTCCCCACCCAGCCCCTACGCAGGGCGTTGAACCTCATCGACGGGACCTGCGACGTTCCCGGCTGCACCCGACCCGCCACCGGCTGCGACGTCGACCACCAGATCCCCCACGACCCCGACCCACCACCCGGACAACCACCAGGTCAGCAGCGCGGACCCACCGCAGCGGGGAACCTGCACCACCGGTGCCCACCCCACCACGGCCTCAAGACCCGCGGAGCCCTCACCGTCACCCACGACCAGGACGGCAACGCCCACTGGCACCTACCCACCCGCACCATCGAGGCCGAGACCGCGTTCACCCGCGCCTGGACCCGACGAGACCGCACCATCCAGTTCGTCGAGATCCGCCACACCCACCCCGACCACATCCAGTACCGACCCCGATGACCCGGGGCGCGGTCACCTGCGAACGGGCGTCGATAGCATCGCCCTCGTGAGTGACTACCTG
>NZ_JAMXSA010000118.1:0-1398 GCF_024124465.1 Microbacterium sp. CnD16-F | reverse complement strand
ACTCCTGGGCTGTACTCCGACACCGTGAGTGAGCTCGTCGCGAGCATCTGCAATCACAACGAAAACTAGCCCCCACATCCCTGAAGGATCACGAAACGGTTACACCACTCCACGGGACTTGACCCATCACTCTGAGCCACGCGTCTGGGTGAGCATGAGCGCACGCGTCATGGAGGCGCTTCACAATCGAGGGGTACGAGGATGTCGAAAAGCACACGTGGAACACCACGTCAGCTGATCAAGGCGCTGGTCGGGGGCGCGGTGGCGGTGGGACTGCTGGTTCCGGGGGCCGCTGCACATGCAGCGTGGAGTCAGGTGTACTCCAACAGCAGCGCGAAACAGGAGACCTGGTACGGACCGACCCTTGCCGGATCGATAACCGGAACGCGCACATCGATCTCTGGGTATATCCCAGGCAAGAACGCCATCACCTGGGCTCGAACAGGTACTGGCACCTCGGCCTACACCGGTTCCTCGAGTGGACTCGTGTCCCAAATTGACCATCCCGCTCGAAGCGCCCGCAGTACCGGCAAATGGCGTCTTGTGATCGACCCCACCGACCCGGGCACGATCAAGCTCGACATTTCCCGAAATGGCACCGGCACGGGCCCAATGCGCACCGCCGACACGTCGTCGGATGACCTGCGCATGCTCGACACGCTCCCGACGAGCCGGGATACGCGACTTGCTGGTTAAGCTGACGGGCTGAGCGAGACGGTCGACCTGGATTCACTGAGGGTCCTGGGGAAGGTCGGGTCGGCGACTTACGCGGCTGGATCATCTCTTGACGGAGGTGTTGCGCTCGTCGCCGTCCTCCCGGGTGGGGTTTCGGCGGTTGCGGTCGCAACTCCGGAGCAATTCGCCGCTCAGGGGCTCGGCATCAGCGTCAGCACCCCGGCGGTCGACGCCGCACCCGTCTATCTCATCCCGGACTTCGCGGCGGCAGGTGATCGCGGGAGCGTCGAGAAGGTCGGCACGAACCTTGTCGTGGAAGCCCCGAAGGGGCAGAGCCGACGGGCTGCGGAAACTTACATCAGCCTGGGAGACGAGTTCGCGTTGCTCCGGGTACCGGACGCTGGACTCGAATGACTCGTTCAGTGAGAGGTCATCGCCGGGGCTCCCCCTGGCGGTGGCCTCTCGGTCTGGGACTCCTGCTGATCGCGCTGACGAGGTGCACTGCCTCGGACCTGCCGAGCAGCCCTCCCCATACCCCCGTCGCCTCACCAGCAGCCGTCGCCGCCAACGAACTGTTCTCCGTTCTGGACTCGCCGCAAGTAGTGCCCCGTAGAGTGGTGTAACGATCCCGGCCAGTAAACGTCAGCGTGGCCACCGGGATCTTCCTTCGAGGAAACTCTCACATCCCACTCGAAAGGCGTCACACCGATGACCACTCCCTCT
>NZ_JAMXSA010000117.1:0-1400 GCF_024124465.1 Microbacterium sp. CnD16-F | reverse complement strand
TGACTCTGGGATAAGCGCTGGAAACGGCGTCTAATACCGGATATGAGCTGCGATCGCATGGTCAGCAGTTGGAAAGATTTTTCGGTCTGGGATGGGCTCACGGCCTATCAGCTTGTTGGTGAGGTAATGGCTCACCAAGGCGTCGACGGGTAGCCGGCCTGAGAGGGTGACCGGCCACACTGGGACTGAGACACGGCCCAGACTCCTACGGGAGGCAGCAGTGGGGAATATTGCACAATGGGCGAAAGCCTGATGCAGCAACGCCGCGTGAGGGATGACGGCCTTCGGGTTGTAAACCTCTTTTAGCAGGGAAGAAGCGAAAGTGACGGTACCTGCAGAAAAAGCGCCGGCTAACTACGTGCCAGCAGCCGCGGTAATACGTAGGGCGCAAGCGTTATCCGGAATTATTGGGCGTAAAGAGCTCGTAGGCGGTTTGTCGCGTCTGCTGTGAAATCCCGAGGCTCAACCTCGGGTCTGCAGTGGGTACGGGCAGACTAGAGTGCGGTAGGGGAGATTGGAATTCCTGGTGTAGCGGTGGAATGCGCAGATATCAGGAGGAACACCGATGGCGAAGGCAGATCTCTGGGCCGTTACTGACGCTGAGGAGCGAAAGGGTGGGGAGCAAACAGGCTTAGATACCCTGGTAGTCCACCCCGTAAACGTTGGGAACTAGTTGTGGGGTCCATTCCACGGATTCCGTGACGCAGCTAACGCATTAAGTTCCCCGCCTGGGGAGTACGGCCGCAAGGCTAAAACTCAAAGGAATTGACGGGGACCCGCACAAGCGGCGGAGCATGCGGATTAATTCGATGCAACGCGAAGAACCTTACCAAGGCTTGACATATACGAGAACGGGCCAGAAATGGTCAACTCTTTGGACACTCGTAAACAGGTGGTGCATGGTTGTCGTCAGCTCGTGTCGTGAGATGTTGGGTTAAGTCCCGCAACGAGCGCAACCCTCGTTCTATGTTGCCAGCACGTAATGGTGGGAACTCATGGGATACTGCCGGGGTCAACTCGGAGGAAGGTGGGGATGACGTCAAATCATCATGCCCCTTATGTCTTGGGCTTCACGCATGCTACAATGGCCGGTACAAAGGGCTGCAATACCGCGAGGTGGAGCGAATCCCAAAAAGCCGGTCCCAGTTCGGATTGAGGTCTGCAACTCGACCTCATGAAGTCGGAGTCGCTAGTAATCGCAGATCAGCAACGCTGCGGTGAATACGTTCCCGGGTCTTGTACACACCGCCCGTCAAGTCATGAAAGTCGGTAACACCTGAAGCCGGTGGCCCAACCCTTGTGGAGGGAGCCGTCGAAGGTGGGATCGGTAATTAGGACTAAGTCGTAACAAGGTAGCCGTACCGGAAGGTGCGGCTGGATCACCTCCTTTCTAAGGAGCA
>NZ_JAMXSA010000116.1:0-1408 GCF_024124465.1 Microbacterium sp. CnD16-F | reverse complement strand
CGGCAACCTCTACCCGACGGGCGAGGAGAACATCGAGACGCTGGAGACGATCATCGTCACCATCGCGATGATCAAGGTCGTCTCGGCCATGATCTGGCTGCTCGTCATCTCCACCAACCTGACGATGGGCGTCGCCTGGCACCGCTTCCTCGCGTGGCCGAACATCTGGTTCAAGCGCGAGTCCGACGGCGGCACGGCCCTCGGTGGCCTCAAGCCGATCCTCGTCAACGGTCAGCCGCTCGACCTGGAGAAGATGGAGGACCTCGAGGAGGAGGACTTCGAGAAGCTCGGCGTCGGCAAGGTCGAGGACTTCTCGTGGAAGGGTCTGCTCGACTTCACCACCTGCACCGAGTGCGGCCGCTGCCAGAGCCAGTGCCCCGCCTGGAACACCGAGAAGCCGCTCAGCCCCAAGCTGCTGATGATGGGCCTGCGTGAGCACGCCTACGCGAAGATCCCCGCGCTGTCGGTGCCGGAGGACGAGCGCACCGAGGAGCAGCAGAAGGAGGTCGAGCGTCCGCTCATCGGCGACGAGGAGATGTACGGCGTCATCGACCCCGACGTCCTGTGGTCGTGCACGAACTGCGGCGCCTGCGTGCAGCAGTGCCCCGTCGACATCGAGCACGTCGACCACATCGACGACATGCGCCGCTTCCAGGTGCTCTTCGAGAGCAACTTCCCGGCCGAGCTGAACAACATCTTCAAGGGCCTGGAGCGCAAGGGGAACCCGTGGGGCATGAACCCCAAGAACCGCCTCGACTGGACCAAGGGCCTCGACTTCGAGGTCAAGCAGGTCGGCGTCGACGTCGAGAGCCTCGACGAGGTCGAGTGGCTGTTCTGGGTGGGCTGCGCCGGTGCCTTCGAGGACCGTGCGAAGAAGACCACGCAGGCCGTGGCCGAGCTTCTGCACACCGCGGGCGTCGAGTTCGCGATCCTCGGTGACGGCGAGACCTGCACCGGCGACCCGGCCCGTCGCGCCGGCAACGAGATCGTCTTCATGCAGCTGGCCATGGAGAACTCCGAGGTGCTGAAGGAGACGAAGGCCAAGAAGGTCGTCTCGACCTGCGCGCACTGCTTCAACTCCCTCAAGAACGAGTACGCCGAGTTCGGCGTCGAGCTGGAGGTCGTGCACCACACGCAGCTGCTCAACCGTCTCGTGCGCGAGGGCAAGCTGAAGCCGGTCGCGCCGAAGGCGGGCGCTGCGGCCTCGGCCGAGCCGGAGAAGACGATCACCTACCACGACCCGTGCTTCCTCGGCCGCCACAACCAGGTGTACGAGGCGCCGCGCGAGCTGCTGAGCGTCATCCCCGGTGCGAAGTTCGCCGAGATGCCGCGCAACTCCGAGCGCTCCTTCTGCTGCGGCGCCGGCGGCGCGCGCATGTGGATGGAGGAGAACCTCGGCTCGCGGATC
>NZ_JAMXSA010000115.1:0-1443 GCF_024124465.1 Microbacterium sp. CnD16-F | reverse complement strand
GGCATTGGGCCCTCGGCGCTGACGGAGGCCATGGGCATGCTCAACCACCATTTCGCAGCAGCCGCCTGATCGGCGCAGAGCGACAGCCTACCTCTGACTGCCGCCAATCTTTGCAACAGAGCCCCGCAACCGATACGATGGCCTCGATCTCTTCGATGAGCGCCCGGGGGCCAAGTACTGGTACACCGGTGGCTTCAGCATTCCCGGCCTCGCCGCGGGGATCATCGGCGGCGCAGCCGCCTCCTTCTTCCTCACCACCGACTTCTGGAGCGGCGCGATCGCCGAGGCCATGGGCTACATCGATCTCTCCGCTCCCGTTGCGATGATCGTCAGCGGCGGACTGTACTACCTCTTCACCCGCCGCGGCCACACCTTCGGAGACGCTCGATGAACACGCCCACCACCGGCTCGCACCCCGCCCGATACCCCGACGCCGCCGCGGGTGAACCGACGCTCGACAGCTGGCAGGAGCCCCCGCACAACCGCTGGGCCTTCGCTCACCTCGGCGAGATGGTGCCCTCGGCAGCGGTCTCGCGGCGCCCGGTGAACGCGCCCGGTCATGCCCTCGCGCGGCTCGGCGCGATCGCGGCGCAGCTTCCCGACCTCGAACAGCGCCTCGAACAGACCTACACCGACGCCTTCCTCGTGCTGCGCGGAACGGAGGTCGTGGCCGAGTACTACCGCGCCGGCTTCGCGCCCGACGACCGTCACCTGCTGATGAGCGTCTCGAAGTCGCTGTGCGGCACGGTCGTCGGAGCACTGGTCGACGAGGGGCGCATCGATCCCGCGCAGCCCGTCACCGAGTATGTACCCGAGCTCGCCGGCTCCGTCTACGACGGGCCCTCCGTGCTGCAGGTGCTCGACATGCAGATCTCGATCGACTACAACGAGGACTACGTCGATCCCGCATCCGAGGTGCAGACCCACGGTCGCTCGGCCGGCTGGCGCACGCGCCGCCACGGCGACCCGGCCGACACCTACGAGTTCCTCACCACCCTCCGCGGCGACGGCAGCACCGGCGAGTTCCAGTACTGCTCGGCGAACACCGACGTACTCGCCTGGATCGTCGAACGGGTCACCGGTCTGCGCTACGTCGAAGCGCTCTCCACGTACCTGTGGGCGAAGCTCGACGCCGACCGCGACGCTACCATCACCGTCGACACGACGGGTTTCGGCTTCGCGCACGGCGGCGTCTCCTGCACGGCGCGGGATCTCGCGCGCGTGGGGCGCATGATGCTCGACGGCGGCGTCGCCCCCGGTGGCCGCGTGGTCTCCGAGGACTGGGTGCGTCGCGTACTCGCCGGCGGATCGCACGAGGCGATGACCGACAAGGGCTTCACGAACACCTTCCCCGACGGCAGCTACACCCGCCAGTGGTGGTGCACGGGCAACGAGCGCGGCAACGTGAGCGGCATCGGCATCCACGGGCAGAATCTGTGGCTC
>NZ_JAMXSA010000114.1:0-1481 GCF_024124465.1 Microbacterium sp. CnD16-F | reverse complement strand
CCCCGACCCCGCGGTGACGCGCACCCGCTCGCGGGTCACGGCCCCGCCCGCCCGACGAGCGCCTCGCGGACGGCGGGCAGCAGCCGCCGGCTCACCGGCAGCGCGGTCCCGTCGACCCAGACCGTCGGTTCGGCACCCGCGAGCCGGACCTCGGTGACGGATGCCGCCCGCACGAGGAACGAGCGATGGATGCGGACGAAACCGGCATCCGCCCACCTCGTCTCGAGCTCGGAGATCGGGATGCGGACGAGGTGCCCGGAGGCGGCGTCGGTGTGGAGGCGCGTGTAGTCGCCCTCGGCCCGCACCCAGCGGACGTCGCGGCGGTGCACGAACCGCACCGCCGAGCCGACGGTCACGGGCAGCACCTCGTCGCTCTCGGCGGGGCGATCGCTCTCGGTGATGCGGTCGACGGCGCGACGCAGCCGCTCGACCCGGACGGGCTTGAGCAGGTAGTCGAGCGCCTGCAGTTCGAACGCGTCGACGGCGTGCGCGTCGTCGGCGGTGACGAACACGACCGCCGGCGGGGACGCGAGCCCGCGGAGGGCCGTCGCGAGCTCGAGTCCCGAGAGCCCGGGCATGTGGATGTCGAGGAACGCGGCGGCGACCGGCCGCTCGGTGAGCAGTCGCAGCGCCCCGGCGCCCGACGACGCCGTCAGCACCTCGCCGATCCGGTCGTCGGCGCGCAGCAGGAAGGCCAGCTCGTCGAGCGCCGGCTTCTCGTCGTCGGCGACGAGGACGTCGATCACGGCGCTCATGCCTCTTCCCGGGTGAGGTGGTGCGGCTGCGACTTCGGGATCCGCATGCGCACGAGGGTACCGGCGCCGGGGGCCGTCTCGACGACGAGTCCGCCCTCGGCGCCGTACAGCTGGCGCAGCCGCGTGTCGACGTTGCGCAGTCCCACGTTGCGGCCGTCGGCGGCGCTCGTGAGCAGCGCGTGCAGCTCGTCGGGATCCATGCCCGCCCCGTCGTCCTCGACGGTGATCTCGGTGTGGGTCGCGGCATCCTCCGACGCGATCAGGATCGTGCCGCCGCCCTCCCCCGGCTCGAGCCCGTGCCGGACGGCGTTCTCGACGAGGGGCTGCACCGACAGGAACGGGATGACAGTGGCGAGCGTCTCGGGCGAGATCCGCAGCGTCACCGACAGCCGTCCGCCGAAGCGCGCGTGCTCGAGTTCGAGGTAGGAGTGGATGCTGCGCAGCTCCTCGGCGAGCGTCGTGAACTCCCCCTGGCGCCGGAACGAGTACCGCGTGAAGTCGGCGAACTCGAGCACCAGTTCGCGGGCGCGCGGCGGGTCGGTGGAGATGAACGAGGCGATCGCGGTCAGCGCGTTGTAGATGAAGTGCGGCGAGATCTGCGCGCGGAGCGAGCGCAGCTCGGCCTCGGCGAGCGCCGCCCGCGACGCGTCGAGCTCACCGAGCGTGGCCTGCGCCGCGCACCAGTCCGCCACCTCCCCCGCCGCGCGCACGAGCGCCGCCCGGACG
>NZ_JAMXSA010000113.1:0-1493 GCF_024124465.1 Microbacterium sp. CnD16-F | reverse complement strand
AGTAGTGCCCCGTAGAGTGGTGTAACGATCCCGGCCAGTAAACGTCAGCGTGGCCACCGGGATCTTCCTTCGAGGAAACTCTCACATCCCACTCGAAAGGCGTCACACCGATGACCACTCCCTCTATTGTCGACCCTGCCACCGTCCTCACCAACGCGCTGGGCGACGCATCACCGGATCTGATGCGCACCCTGCTGCAAACCATGATCAACACCCTCCTCTCAGCCGAAGCAGATGCGATCTGCGGCGCCGAGTACGGGAAGCCCTCTGCTGACCGAGTGAATTCCCGCAACGGATACCGCACCCGTGAACTCGATACGCGTGTCGGAACCATAGACGTCGCGATCCCGAAGCTCCGCTCCGGCACGTACTTCCCCGAGTGGCTCCTCGAACGTCGCAAACGCTCAGAAGCGGCGATGATCACCGTCGTCGCTGACGCCTACCTCGCTGGCGTCTCAACGAGGCGGATGGACAAACTCGTGAAGACCCTTGGCATCCATTCCCTGTCGAAGTCGCAGGTCTCCCGAATGGCCGCCGATATGGACGAGCATGTGCGTGAGTTTCGCACGAGGCCGTTAGGTGAGGCCGGCCCGTTCACGTTCGTCGCGTGCGACGCACTCACGATGAAAGTGCGTGAGGGCGGGCGGGTGATCAACACCATGGTGCTCGTCGCGACCGGGGTGAACGCTGACGGGCATCGGGAAGTCCTGGGCATGCAAGTGGCGACCGCGGAGACCACGATGGCGTGGAACGGGTTCTTCGCAGACCTTGTCGCGCGCGGCCTCACCGGGGTGAAACTCATCACCTCTGACGCGCACGCTGGCCTCGTTGAAGCGATGCGCGCGAACTTCCCTGGGACGTCGTGGCAACGGTGTCGCACGCACTACGCTGCGAACCTGATGTCAGTGACCCCGAAGAGCATGTGGCCGGCGGTGAAAGCGATGCTGCATTCCGTGTACGACCAACCCGACCAGAAAAGTGTTGAGGCCCAATTCGACCGGCTCCTGGACTACGTCGAGGACAAACTCCCCGAAGTGCACGACCACCTCGATGCTGCCCGGGCTGACATTCTCGCGTTCACCACGTTCCCGAAAGATGTGTGGCAGCAGATCTGGTCGAATAACCCGAACGAGCGCCTGAACCGTGAGATCCGCCGCAGGACCGATGTGGTGGGGATCTTCCCGAACCGGGCCGCGATCACCCGCCTCGTCGGGGCCGTTCTTGCGGAGCAGTCTGACGAATGGGCCGAGGGTCGTCGTTACCTCGGTCTTGACGTTCTCGCGAGGTGCCGCCTCACGCTCGTGGGTACCGACACTATCGGCCAGCACCATGAGCTCCCCGAGCTCGGGGCCGCAGCATGAGCGCCCCCACTCCTGGGCTGTACTCCGACACCGTGAGTGAGCTCGTCGCGAGCATCTGCAATCACAACGAAAACTAGCCCCCACATCCCTGAAGGATCACGAAACGGTTACACCACTCCACGGGACTTGACC
>NZ_JAMXSA010000112.1:0-1548 GCF_024124465.1 Microbacterium sp. CnD16-F | reverse complement strand
CACCGCCGCCGGTCACGTCGACCTCGTCGGCGGCGGCCCCGGCCCCGGCGACCTCATGACGGTCCGCGGTCGCCGGCTGCTCGCCGAGGCCGACGTCGTCGTCGCCGACCGGCTCGGGCCGACCGACGTCCTCGCCGAACTCGACCCCGACGTCGAGGTGATCGACGTCGGCAAGGCACCCGGACACCACCCCGTGCCGCAGGACGAGATCAACGCGATCCTCGTCGCACACGCTCGCGCGGGCAAGCGCGTCGTCCGCCTGAAGGGCGGCGACCCGTTCGTCTACGGCCGCGGCGGCGAGGAGGTCGCCGCGTGCCTCGCGGCGGGCGTCCCCGTCGAGGTGGTGCCCGGGCTGACGAGTGTCGTGTCGGTGCCCCAGGCCGCCGGCATCCCGGTCACCCACCGCGGCACCGCCGCGGGACTGCACGTGACGATGGGCCAGGGCCCGGTGTCGGCGGCGACCCGCGCCGCGCTGGCCGACGACACCGTCACGACCGTCGTGCTCATGGGCGTCGCCGCCCTGCCGAAGCTCGTCGCCGCCGCGCTCGCGGCCGGGGCGCCCGCGCACCGGCCCGTCGCGATCGTCGAACGGGGTCACACCCCGACGCAGCGGACGACCCGTACGACCCTGTCGGCCGCGGTGACGGATGCCGCGGCCGCCGGTGTGAGCAACCCCGCCGTCATCGTGGTGGGCGAGGTCGCCGCCGCGGGCCTGCTCCTGCCCGACGCGGCCGCGGTCTCGGCGGGAGGAGGGGATTCCGACCGGTGACGACCCCCCGCCCCGCCCTCTCGGCCGCGCTCGGCGGCTGCACGATCGTCATCGCCGTCGATCGTCGATCCGCCGAGCTCGCGTCGGCGTTGGAGCGGCACGGGGCGACCGTCCGTCACGCTCCGGCGCTCACGATCGTGTCTCACATCGACGACGAGGCTCTCATCGGGGCGACGCGCGAGCTGATCGACACTCCGCCCGACATCGTCGTGGCGACGACGGGGGTCGGGTTCCGCGGGTGGATGGAGGCCGCCGACGAGGCGGGCCTGCAGGGCGCGCTGCACGAGGCGCTCGCGGGGGCGCAGATCGTCGCACGCGGCCCCAAGGCGCGCGGCGCGATCCAGCAGGCCGGGTTGGCGGCGGACTGGGTCGCCGAGTCCGAGACCTCCGAGGAGCTCGGCGCCTTCCTGCTCGCCGAGGGTCTCGAGGGGCGCCGCGTCGCGGTGCAGCACCACGGCTCGGGCGCGGACGGCCTCGACGAGCTGTTCACCGAGGCGGGCGCCGACGTCGTGAGCCTGACGGTCTACCGCTGGGGGCCACCGCCCGATGCCGCCGCGGTCGCGCGCTCGGTGGTCCAGACCGCGCAGGGCGAGGTCGACGCCGTGCTGTTCACCTCCGCGCCGGGGGCCGCGGAGTGGATCGAGACCGCGCGGCGCGAGGGCGTGCTGGAGGACGTCGTGCAGCGCTCGGCCGACGGCACCCTCCTGCTCGCGGCCGTCGGCCCGATCACTGTGTCGGGACGCATCCTCGTCGCCGTGAACGCGGCCATCATCCCCGAA
>NZ_JAMXSA010000111.1:0-1581 GCF_024124465.1 Microbacterium sp. CnD16-F | reverse complement strand
CTGGCGCGGTCTGCGCGCCGACAAGACCGTCGCCGACGTCGAGACCGTCCCGGACCACCGACCCGGCCCGACCTGACGCTGCCCCCGCCGACCACCACGGGCGTCCGTCGCACGACCACGTCACGTCCAGTCGGCATGCGCTCCACCACGGTCGCTCCTAGCGTGGAACGTGACCCCGTTCCCCTGACGCCAGGACGTGTCGTGAGCTCCTCCTCTTCCCTCCCTCCGCAGGTCGTCGTGCTGTTCGGCGCGACCGGTGACCTCGCCAAGCGCAAGCTGTTCCCCGGTCTCTACCGGCTGGCGCTCGCCGACCGGCTGCCCGCCGACTACCGCGTCATCGGGTCCGGGCGCCACGAGCCGAAGAAGGACTTCCGCGAGCAGGTGATGGACGGGCTCAAGGAGTTCGTCGACGACCTCGACGTCGACGTCGCCGAGCAGCTCGTGTCGCGCACCAGCTTCCAGACCTCCGACGCCGACGACGGCAGCGACCTCGCGGCCGCCGTGCGCGACGCCGAGTCCGAGCTGGGCGACGACGCACGCCGCCTGGTCTACCTGTCCGTCCCGCCCGCGGCGATGGAGCCGATGATCCGCATGCTCGGCGAGACGGGCATCGCCGACGGCGCACGCATCGTCGTGGAGAAGCCGTTCGGCACCGACCTGGAGTCGTCGCGTTCGCTGCAGGCGACGCTCGACGAGGTCGCCGGCGAGGACAGCGTGTTCCGCATCGACCACTTCCTCGGCAAGGAGGCCGTGCAGAACGTGCTCGCGCTGCGCTTCGCGAACGGTCTGCTCGAGCCGTCGTGGGACGCCGAGCACGTCTGCGCCGTGCAGATCGACGTGCCGGAGGAGCTCACCATCGAGGGCCGCGGCAGCTTCTACGAGGCCACCGGCGCGCTGCGCGACATGGTCTCGACGCACCTCTCGCAGGTGCTCGGTTTCCTGGCGATGGAGCGGCCCGAGAGCATCGACGCCGACCACCTCCGCGACGCGAAGGCCGCGGTGTTCGCCGACGTGCAGCCGCTGCGCGCCGAGGACGTCGTCCGGGGCCAGTACGAGGGCTACCGCGACGAGGAGGGCGTCGACGACGACTCCGAGGTGGAGACCTTCGTGGCCGTCCGCGTGCACGTCGACAACGACCGCTGGCGCGGCGTGCCGTTCCTGCTGCGCACCGGCAAGGCGATGGCGGCGACCCGCCGCACCGCGACGCTGTTCTTCCGCGCCCCGGAGCCGCTGTTCGACGAGCGTCAGGACGGCGACGACCGGCTCGTGCTCGAGCTCGGCGAGGCGCCCGAGGTGACGGCCGCGCTGCACGTCAAACGACCCGGCCCGACGTTCGAGCTGACGCGCGCCTCGGCCACCTTCAAGCTCCCCGAGGACGACCCCGAGCACCGCCCGCTCGAGGCGTACGAGCGGCTGCTGCTCGACGTCATGCACGGCGACCAGACGCTGTTCACGCGCGGCGACGAGGTCGACCGGCTCTGGCAGGTCATCACGCCCGTGCTGGAGGACCCGCCGCCGGTGCAGTCGTACGAGAAGGGCTCGTGGGGCCCGCAGGCGGCGCTCGACCTCGCGGGCGAGCGC
>NZ_JAMXSA010000110.1:0-1613 GCF_024124465.1 Microbacterium sp. CnD16-F | reverse complement strand
GGCGCTCGGGACGCGCGGACGCGTGGGCGACGGTCGGCCGCACGGGACCGCGGGGACGGTCGTCGGCGAAATCCACGTGGGCGCCCGCGGACGCCCACTCGTCGACGGCGACCTCGAGCGGGGTGTGCGGGAGTCCCATCCGGTGCTGGATCATCTGCAGGTCGTGCGCGAAGGCCGCCGCTGAGGGGTGGCGGGCGGCGGGGTCGCGGCTGAGGGCGCGCGCGAGCACGGCGTCGAGCTCGGGCGGCATGTCGGCGCGGCCCACCGGCGTGTAGACCGCCTTGCGGATGCGGGCCTTCAACTGCTCCCGGGTGTTCTGCCCGCGGCCGGGACGCTCGAACGGGCTGCGGCCGGCCAGGAGCGAGTAGACCGTCGCGCCGAGACTCCACACCTCGGCGGCGATGGAGCCGGAGACCCGCTCGTCGACGATCTCGGGCGCCGACCACGGCACGGACATAGCGAAGACCTCCTCGGTGTCGGGCCTGCCCCCGACGGCGGCCGCGATGCCGAAGTCGGAGAGCACGGGGGACCCGAACGCCGTCACGAGGATGTT
Source organism: Microbacterium sp. CnD16-F (assembly GCF_024124465.1). Lineage (NCBI taxonomy): Bacteria > Bacillati > Actinomycetota > Actinomycetes > Micrococcales > Microbacteriaceae > Microbacterium > Microbacterium sp. CnD16-F. The sequence continues at coordinate 1,060 of NZ_JAMXSA010000110.1, read as the reverse complement.
GGAGGGTTTGATGTCGCGGTGCAGCAGGCCCGCCCGGTGGGCGGTCTCGAGGGCCGACCCGATCTTCACGCCGAGCTGCAGCACCTCCGCGACGGGGATCTCCTCGCGGCGGTACCGGTGGGTCAGCGACGTGGGGCAGTACTCCATGACGAGGTAGGGACGGCCGTCGGCCGAGACGGAGGCCTCGTGGATCGTGAGGATCGAGGGGTGCGCGCTCAGGCGGGCCATGACGTCGGCCTCGGCGTTGAACATGCGCAGCACGTTCTCGTCGACGACGTCCTCCAGCAGCACCTTCACGGCGACGGGGCGGCGGGGCAGGTTCTGCTCGAACAGGAACACGTCCGCGAAGCCGCCCGCGCCGAGCGGGCGCACGTAGGTGAAGCCCGACAGCCCGGGCGGGGTGGAGGGGAGCCTGCTGGACACGCCGTGCGTCATCCCGCCGTCAGCGGTCCGGCGGTGTCGAACACGGCCGTCACGCCGTCACCCAGGTCGAGTTCGGTCCCGAGGGGCACCCGCGACGCCGCCCCGCCGCGCAGGAGCGCCGCAGCGCCCGTCGGCGGCCGGACGATCGTGCCGTTTGTCGAGTCCAGGTCGCGCACCACGAGCGTGTCGCCGTCCAGGACCGCTTCGAGGTGCGTCCCCGAGATCTCCTTGCGCGGCGAGGGTACCGGTTCGATTCGGGCCCCCGGGTGGCGTGCGGGTCGCGGGCTGCGGCCGAGGACGACGGGACGGTCGAGCGGCACGCTGCGCCCTCCCGGCAGTCGCAGCGCGTACGCCGTCGCAGCGGATCCGCGTCGCGACCCGAACAGCGTCCGGTCGTCGGGCGCGTCGGCGACGGCGGCCGGCCGCTCGTCCTCGCGGAGGAAGTCGGGGAGCTCCAGCTCCTCGTCGTCGTCGAACGGACGCGCGAACAGGCTGCGGTCGACCGAGATCGTCTGCAGGACGTCGATCTCCTCGCCGCGCGCGGGTGCGGCGGCGGGGGCGGGGGCGGCGGGGGGGGCACGTCCCCCGACCAGGGCGTCGTGGGGAACTGCGACAGCGGCGCGGACGCCAACGCGAA
>NZ_JAMXSA010000010.1:0-69958 GCF_024124465.1 Microbacterium sp. CnD16-F | reverse complement strand
CGCCGGCCTGCTCCGCGCCGGTGACGGCGTCGATGCCGTCGTGGATCGGATGCCGCAGCCCCACCGCATCGCCGAGCCTGCCCGGTCCGCGGGCCAAGTCGCGCGCGAGGCGCGCGGCGGGTCGACGGGCGTGCGCGGCATCCTGCCCCTCGACGACCTCGCCCGCGCGCAGCAGGATTCCGCCGGCGACACCCTCGGGGCCGCACACGACGTTGACGCACGAATGGATGCCGTGGCTCAGGTACACGTACAGGTGGCCGGGTTCGCCCCACATCGTCGCGTTGCGGGCGGTCGGCCCCATGCGGGCGTGCGACCCCGGGTCGGCGAGCGCGCCGGTGCCGCGCCCGTGGTACGCCTCGACCTCGGTGATCCGCAGCGCGACGAGACCGCTCGCCGTCGTCACCCGCAGCTCCCCGCCGAGCAGCGTCGGCGCGACGTCGGCCGGGAGACCCGCCAGGGCCTCACGCGTCGCGGGGACGAGGGCGCTCACAGCGCCGGGGCCTTGCGACACCAGGAGATGTCGAATCCGCGCAGCGCCACGACCTGCGTGCCGTCGAGCGTGTGGATCCGGGTCTCGAGCTTCGTGGGCAGCGGCAGCAGGTACCCGTCGTACGTGTCGGTGACGATGTCGGGCGCGACGACGAGGGCGGCGTACCGGCCGCTCGGCGACACGCACGTCTGCAGCAGCGCGTCGGTCGGCGCGACCTCGGCGACGGGAGTGGCGGCACCGTCGGCATCCACTCGTGTGATCGTCGTCGCGAGCGGCGTCATGCCGTCGAAGGGGGTGAGGGCGCGGAGGGTGGAGCCGTCGGCGAGCGCGGTCACCGACCCGGTCTGGCCGAGGTCGGCGGGCGTCGGCGGCAACGGCTTCTCGTCCGCGGTGGTCAGGTCCACCACCGCGGGGCCGTCGACGCGCTCGATGAAGGCGGTCGTTCCGGCGAGGTCGTCGATGCCGATCGCGTTGCCGAGCTCGACGGGCGCCCCGCCGGAGGGCGAGACGAGGCTGAGCGCGCCGTCGAAGGTGAGCATGAGGATGCTGTCGGTGCCGGGCACGAACCGCCAGTCCTCGACGCGCGGGTCGGCGCCCGACACCGCGATATCGGCGGGCTTCGCGGTCGGGTCGGCCGTCGACCCCGTGAAGAGCAGACTCTCGCGTCCGCCGGATGCCGAGAGGTCGGCATCCGTGTACGTGTACCCGATCGTGTTGCCGCGCTCGGCGCTCTGCAGGTTGGTGACGATCCCGGTGCCGGGCAGGGTCAGCTCCTGCGGATGCGACCCGTCGGCGCGCGTGACGACGAGGTGCGAGGCGCCGTCCTCGAGGGTCGAGACGACGAGGTGCCCCGCGGTCGAGCGGAAGTCCTCGATGTGGTCGGCCTCGATCACCGGGGTCGCGTCGCCGACGAGGTCGACGCGGTAGATCTTGTCGCCGCCCTCGCTGCGCTGCAGGACGAAGGCGTGCAGCTTCGGGGTCGTGAACGACTCCTCGATCGTCGAGGTCGGTCCGCCGCCGACACCCGCGAGCCCGTCGATCCGGATCGTGTAGGTCGTCTCGTCCCACAGCGGGTCGGTGAAGCGGATGCCGACGCTGCGCCCCGAGGTGTCGACGGAGAAGGATGCCGCCGGCGTGACGGTGACCTGGGCGGCATCCACCTCCTGCAGCGACTGCGTCGTCTCGAAGATGAACCGCGACCCCGCCGACGAGACCGCGGCGGTCGCATCGGACTGCACCGAGGTCACCCGCGGCCCCTGCAGCGTCGTCACGACCCCGGCGGCGACGGCGACGACGCCGAGCACGATCACCCCGCCCGCGGCGGTCGCCACGGTGCCCGCGAGCCGGCGGGGCGAGCGCGGGGCGTGCTGGTCGTGGTCGTGCGCCGGTTCGTCGCCGTGGTCGTGGTCGCCGTGCGAGGGGTGTGGGGCCCCGGCATCCGTCTCGGATTCGGATATGTGCACCGGATTCGGATGCGTGGCGGGGCTCTGGTCCGAATCCGCGGACGATCTCCGAATCCGATGCACGGCTGCGTGCGCCGGTTCGTCGCCGTGGTCGTGGCCGTGATCCTCGGTAGCGCCGAGCGGCAGCAGGAAGCTGAGCACGACGCCCACCAGCACGAGCACCGCCATCGACACGGCGAACCACGACGACTCGGGGTTGATGTAGAGCCCGAGCCGACCGGTGACCGCGAGGGCGATCGTCAGGGCGGCGACGGATGCCACGGCGCCGACGCCCAGCATCCGGAACCAGACCGTGTCACGCAAGGAGGTTCACCACCCCTCCGATCGCGGCGGCCGCGAGGACGACGGCGACCACCAGCACACCGAGGACGCGGGTGCGGAAGGTCGTGCGCAGGAGGGCGAGCATCTTGACGTCGACGAGGGGCCCGACGAGCAGGAACGCGACGATCGCGCCCGGGGTGAACGTCGAGGCGAATGACAGCGCGAAGAACGAGTCGACGTTCGAGCAGATCGACACGATCATCGCGAGCAGGATCATCGCCGCGATCGACAGCGCGGGGTTCGATCCGATCGACAGCAGCACGTCGCGCGGCACGACGACCTGCACGGCTCCGGCGACCGCCGACCCGATGATGAGCGCCGGCATGACCGCGCGCAGCTCGACGACGAACTGGGCGAGGCTGCGCCGCCCCCGGTCGCCCGTCACGCCCTGCTCGGCGAGGCACGCGTCGCGGAAGCGGTCGGTGACGAGGGCGTCCTGATCGGGATGCCGGCTGTACAGCCACCCGATGACGTTCGCGATGAGGTAGCCGCCGAGCAGGCGGGCGACCAGGATGCCGTCATCGAACCCGAATGCCTGGTGGGTCGTGATGATCACGATCGGGTTGACGATCGGCGCCGCGACCAGGAAGGTCAGCGTCTCGGCGACCGAGAAGCCGCGCATCATGAGCCCGCGCGCGAAGGGCACGTTGCCGCACTCGCACACCGGGATCAGCATGCCGAGCAGGGAGAGGACGGCGCGACGGCCCCAGGGGTTGCGCGGCATCCACCGTTCGATGACGCCCGGCGGCACCCACACCTGCACGACGATCGAGAGGATCACGCCGAGCACGACGAACGGCAGCGACTCGATGAGCACGCTGAGTGCGAGCGTCAGCCCGTCCTGCGCGCGGGTCGGGAGCTCGGGTGACGGGCTCCACAGCGCGACCCCGATCAGCGCCAGGACGGCGAGGAACCCGACCCCCAGCCAGAGCGCGCCGCGACCGGCCGACCCCGCGGGGGAGGTCGACGTCGAACGCGGCTCCGCAGGGCGGACCTCAGTCCGCACGGGCCCCGGATGCCGCTGTGCGGGCGCAGTCCGCGCACGTGCCGAAGATGTCGACGACGTGCTCGGCGTCGGTGAACCCGTTCGCCGCGGCGATGCGCTTTGCCCACGTCTCGACCTCGTCGGCCTGGATCTCGACGGCGGTGCCGCAGACACGGCAGATGAGGTGGTGGTGGTGTCCCGTGCTGGCGCACGCGCGGTAGATCGCCTCGCCGTCGGGCGACTGCAGCTGGTCGGCTTCGCCGCTCGCGGCGAGGGTGGCCAGGGCGCGGTAGACGGTCGCGAGCCCGATGCCGGTGTTCTCGTCGCGCAGGGCGGCGTGCAGGTCCTGGGCGCTCACGAATCCGGGGGCGTCGGACAGCGCCGAACGCACGCGCTCGCGCTGCCAGGTGTTGCGCTGGGCCATGGCCGGATTCTACGCCCGCGTGCTGGCGACGGCCTGGGCGCCGTGGGCGGCATCCGTCCGCTGCACCCGCCCCCGACGATCGCCGACGACGCGGCAGACGAGGTAGATGACGAACGAGATCGTCGTGATGTAGGGGCTGACGGGGAGGGTGCCCGCGACGGCGAGCAGGATGCCGCCGACCGCCGAGACCACGCCGAAGAGGGCGGCCAGCAGCGGCACGGCGACGGGACCGTGCGCGATGCGGGCGGCGGCCGCGGCGGGCGTCACGAGCAGGGCGAGGACGAGCAGCGCGCCGATGATGTGCACGGCGACAGCGACGGCGAGACCGAGCAGCAGCATGAAGGCGAGCGAGATCAGCCCCGTCGGGACGCCGCGGGCGGCCGCCGACTGCGGGTCGAGCGAGTCGAAGCGCAGCGGCCGCCAGATGAGCAGCAGCGCGACGAGCACGACGGCGGAGATGACGATCAGCCACGTGAGCTGGTCGGACTGCACCGAGACGATCTGCCCGGTCAGCAGGCTGAACCGGTTGGCGCTTCGCCCGTTGTAGAGGGCGAGGAAGAGGATGCCGAGGCCCAGACCGAACGGCATGAGCACCCCGATGATCGAGTTACGGTCGCGGGCGCGCGCACCGAGCCACCCGATGAGGGCGGCGGCGACCATCGACCCGACGATCGACCCGGTGACGACGTCGGCTCCGATCAGCAGCGCGGCGGCCGCCCCCGCGAACGACAGCTCGCTGATGCCGTGCACGGCGAACGCCATGTCGCGCTGCAGTACGAACACCCCGATGAGGCCGCCGACGAGGCCGAGGATCGCCCCGGCCCACACCGAGTTCTGCACGAGCGCGAGGATCTCGCCGTAGACCGGCACGCCGCCGAACATGGCGTTCGCGATGTCGTCCCAGTTCATGCGTGGTCCTCGTGATGGTGGTGGGATGCCTCGGCGTCGGGCGCGCCGACCACGACCAGACGGTCGCCGGCGCGCAGCACGAAGACGGGCGCGCCGTAGAGGTCGGTGAGCACCGGCGAGGTGAGGACGTCCTTCGGCTTCCCGAGCGTGAAGCGGCCGTTCGCGATGTAGAGGATGCGGTCGACCTTGCCGAGCAGCGGGTTGATGTCGTGGGTGACGAGCAGGACCGCGGCCCCGCTGCGGCGGTGCCGGTCGATGAGCCCGACGACGGCCTGCTGGTTGGCGAGGTCGAGGCTCGTCAGAGGTTCGTCGCACAGGAGCAGCCGCGGGTCGTCGGCGAGGGACTGCCCGACCCGAAGGCGCTGCTGTTCGCCGCCGGAGAGGATGCCGACGGGCCGGTCGGCGAACTCCGTCGCGCCGACGGCGGCGATCAGTTGGTCGACCCGCTCGCGGTCCTTGCGGCGCGGGATCGGCGGACCGAAGCGGTGCCCGTTGACCCCGAGCGCGACGAGGTCGCGCCCGCGCAGCGCCGTGTCGCGCGGCAACGGCCGGGTCTGCGGCAGGTACCCGATGCCCCGGTTGCCGGCGCGGTGGACGCGCTTGCCGCCCACCTCGACCGTGCCCTCGCTCAGGTCCTCGAGGCCGAGGATCGCGCGGAGCAGAGTCGTCTTGCCCGAGCCGCTGGGGCCGAGCACGGCGATCAGCTCGCCCGGCTGCACGTCGAGATCGAGGCCGCTCCAGAGCTCCCGCCCGCCGCGGCGGAGCGCGGCGCCCCGGATGCGGAGGGGGATGTCGTCGGGGCGGGTCACCGAGTCAGGCTACCGGCCAGCTCGTCGATGTTCTGCTGCATCCACTCGAGGTAGGTCAGCCCGTCGGGCAGGAGCTCGGTGAACTTCAGCACCGGGATGTCGGCCTTCGTCCCGAGGCCCTCCACCTCGCTCGTCTCCGCGCCGCCGGTCTGGGCGTTGACGATGACGGTGCGGACCTCGCCCGAGCCGAGGATCTTCGTCGCCTCGAGCATGGTCGCGGGCGGGACGTCCTGGCCCTCTTCGACGGCTTCGCTGAACGCCTCGGGGGTCGCGTTCTCGAGCCCGGCCGCGGCCGTGAGGTACAGCGGGACCGGCTCGGTCGCGAAGATCTTCTCGCCCGCGTGGTCGGCCTTGATCTTCTCGAGAGAGGTCTCGAGGCCGGCGACGCCGTCGATGAGCTTCTTCGCGTTCGCCTCGAAGGTGTCGGCCTTGGCGGCATCCAGGTCACCCAGTTCGTGGGCGATGTCCTCGACGACGTGCTCCATCGTGTGCGGGTCGTACCAGACGTGCTCGTTGAAGCCTTCGATGTGGTCGTGGCCCGCGTGGTCGTCGCCCTCGGCGTGGTCCTCCTCGGCGTGGGAGTCGCCTTCGGCGTGCGCGCCGTCGGAGTGCCCCTCGTTGCCGGGGTAGTCGTGCGAGTACTCGACGGCGGTGATGACGGGGGCGGTGGTGCCGCTCGCGTCGATCAGCGCGTCGACGAACGCGTCGTAGCCGCCGCCGTTCTCGATGACGAGGTCGGCCTGCGACACGGTGAGCTGGTCCCGCGCCGAGGCCTCGTACGAGTGCGGGTCCTGCGAGAGCGAATTGACGATCGAGGTGACCTCGACATCGTCGCCGCCGATGGCCTGGGCCAACGAACCGTAGACGTTCGTCGACGCGACGACCTTCAGCCGATCGCCGTCGCCGCCCGCTGCAGGGCTCGTCGCGGTGGCGCAGCCCGCGAGCACGAGGACCGATCCGACGGAGAGGGCGAGCAGTGCGGGCACACGAGAGGTCATGCCGCGAGTCTACGCGGTGTTGATAATCGTTCTCAACTCGACGAGCTGCTTCCCCGGCTCCTACTCGAGGGGGTCGTCACCCCAGTTCATCAGCGAGAAGCGCCAGTCCGTGTCCTCGACATCACCCTTCTTGGCGCATGACCACGGGCTTGCGCAAGAGCTCCGAGCCGGGTTTCGCCGCCTGTTACTGTCATCGGACCGGGGGCACCCGCATCCTCCGGCGCGCCACCACTCTGGAGAGTTCGAGCATGACCGAGCAGCTGACCTTCATCGTCTATGCGAGCCGTGCGGCCGAGCCCTTCGATCACGACGACCTCGTCGACCTCCTGAGCCAGAGCCGCGTGAACAACTCCCGCGACGGCATCACGGGGATGCTGGTCTACCGCGACCTCGACTTCGTCCAGATCCTCGAAGGACCGGATGCCGCCGTCCGCGCACTCCTCGAGCGCATCGGGCGCGATCCCCGCCACAGCGACGTCCGTGTGCTGCTCGAGGAGCAGACGACCGAGCGCAAGTACGCGGCGTGGTCCATGGGCTACGAGCCGACGGCGCCCGGTGACGGATCGGACGGCGCGGTCGACGCCCTCCGGACCGCCGACGACGATGCGACGACCCGCGAGTCGGCGGACGCCCTCGGCGGATGGTTCCACGGCAGGGCGGGCGGCTCGACCGACCGACCGGCTCCGGTCACCGGCGGGTGAGCGACACGTACGCCAGGCCCGACAGGTTGACGAGCACGTCCGTCGGTGTGGACGTCGCCCATCAGTCGAGCAGGAGCGCCGGCTCCTCGAGCACCGAGGCGACGTCGGCGATGAACCGGCTGATGCCGTCGCCGTCGATGACGCGGTGGTCGAACGAGCCCGACACCGTCGTCACGAACCGCGGACGCACCTCGCCGTCGACGACCCACGGCTTCTGACGGATCGTGCCCATGGCGATGATGCCGGACTCCCCCGGATTGATGATCGGGGTCCCGGCATCCATCCCGAAGACACCGATGTTCGTGATCGTGAACGTGCCGCCCTGCTGATCGGCCGGCGTCGTCTTGCCGTCGCGCGCCGTCACCGTGAGCTTCTCGAGCGCCCTCGCGAGGCCGCGCATGTTGAGGTCCTGCGCGTCCTTGATGTTGGGGACGAGCAGGCCGCGCGGCGTCGCCGCCGCGATGCCGAGGTTCACGTAGTGGCGCACGCGGATCTCGGCGCCGTTCTCGGTCTCGACCCACGCGGCGTTGATCATCGGCGTGCGGCGCAGCGCCCAGATGACCGCGCGCGAGAAGATCAGCAGCGGCGAGATCTTCACGTCGGCGAAGTCCGGCGAGGCCTTCAGCCGCTTGACGAGCTCCATCGTGCGGGTCGCATCGACGTCGGTCCAGACCGACACGTGCGGCGCGGTGTACGCGCTCGAGGTCATCGCGTTGGCGGTCGCCTTGCGCACGCCCTTGACGGTGATCGCCTCTTCACGGGCGTCCGCCGGTGGCGCCGACGGGGCGGGGACGGATGCCGCGGGTGCCGCGACGGGGATCGACAGCTCGCGCTCCTCGGGCAGCTCCGGCGTCGCGATGTTGCGGAACACCGACGCCTGCTCGGCGTGACGGACGACGTCCTCGCGGGTCACCTCGCCGGCGGCGCCGCTCGGCGTCACGTCCGACAGGTCGACACCCAGATCGCGGGCGAGCTTGCGGATCGGCGGCTTCGCGACGACGCCGACCGCCTTCGTCACCGGCTTGTCGGCCGGCTTGCGGCGGCGCGACTTCACCTCGCCCCCGGTGCCGTAGCCGACGAGCACCGAGCCACCGGGCTCCTCGGCGGGCTTCTCGCCGTGCTCGGAGCGGCCGATGTCGGCATCCGGCTGTCCCTCGCCCCCGGCGATCGTGATGATCGCGGCGCCGACCTCGACCGTCTCGCCCTCGGCGGCGAGGATGTCGCCCACCGTGCCGCTGAACGGCGACGGCAGCTCGACGAGCGACTTCGCCGTCTCGATCTCGACGAGGACGTCGTTCACGTCGACCGTGTCGCCCGGCGCGACGCGCCACTGCACGATCTCGGCCTCGGTGAGGCCTTCGCCGACGTCCGGGAGGTGGAAGGTCTGCGTGCTCATGTCATCTCCATCCCCGCGAGACTGCAGACGCGCGCCGAGACCGCGGGCTGAAACCGCAGTCTCGATGCACACGTGCAGTCTCGCGGATGTGTGGGGGTCGCGGGTAGGGAGGCATCGTCGGAGGGGTCAGTAGGCGAGGGCGCGGTCGACGGCCTCGAGGATGCGGTCCGCGTCGGGGAGGTACTGCCCCTCGAGCTTCGCGGGCGGGAACGGGACGTCGAAGCCCGAGACCCGGAGCACGGGGGCCTCGAGCGCGTAGAACGCCTTCTCCATGACGGTCGCCGCCACCTCGGAGCCCACCGAGACGTTGCCTGGGGCCTCCTGTGCGTAGACCATGCGCCCCGTGCGGCGCACCGACTCGAGGATCGGCTCGTAGTCGATCGGCGACAGCGAGCGCACGTCGATGACCTCGCACGAGGTGCCCTCACCCTCGGCGAGCGCGGCCGCCTGCAGCAGGGTCGTCACCATCGCGCCGTGACCGACGAGCGTGACGTCGGTGCCGCGGCGGACGACGCGGGAGGCGTGCAGCGGGAGCGCCCGCTCCGCGACATCCACCTCGCCCTTCATCCAGTACTTCGCCTTCGGCTCGAGGAAGATGACCGGGTCGGGCGAGGCGATCGCGTCCTGGATCATCCAGTACGCGTCGTTCGGCGTCGACGGCGACACGACCCGCAGACCCGGGGTGTGCGCGAAGTACGCCTCGGGGCTCTCCTGGTGGTGCTCGACGGCGCCGATGTGCCCGCCGTAGGGGATGCGGATGACGAGGGGGAAGTGCGCGTGCCCCTCGTGACGGTTCGCGAGCTTCGCGAGCTGCGACGTGATCTGGTCGAACGCGGGGAAGACGAACCCGTCGAACTGGATCTCGATGACGGGACGGAACCCCGCCATCGCCAGGCCGATCGCCGTGCCGACGATGCCGGACTCCGCGAGCGGCGTGTCGAGCACGCGCTGCGACCCGAACTCGGCGTGCAGGCCCTCGGTCACGCGGAAGACGCCGCCGAGCGGCCCGATGTCCTCGCCCATGAGCAGGACGTGGTCGTCCGCGGTCATCGCCGCGCGAAGGCCGGCGTTGAGCGCCTTCGCGAACGGCAGGGTCTGGATGTCGCTCACGCGTTCCCCTCCTCGAAGGATGCCTCGTACTCGGCCAGCCAGCGCTGCTGCTCGTGCACGAGCGGGTGGGCGTCGCCGTAGACGTGGTCGAACATGACGCCGGTGGGGATGTCGCCCAGGGCGTTGGTGCGCACGCGCACGTCGTCGGCGTAGGCGGCGGCTGCGGCATCCACCTCGTCGAAGAAGGATGCCGAGGCGCCCCGGTTCTGCAGGAAGGCCCGCATGCGTGCGATCGGGTCGCGGCGCAGCCACGACTGCTCCTCGTCGCTCGTGCGGTACTTGGTCGGGTCGTCGCTGGTCGTGTGCGCGCCCATGCGGTAGGTCAGCGCCTCGATCGCGCGGGGGCCACCGCCGGCGCGCGCCTCGTCGAGGGCGACCTTGCTGACCGCGTAGCTCGCGAGGACGTCGTTGCCGTCGACGCGGACGGCGGGGATGCCGTAGCCGTCGCCGCGGCGGGCGAGCGGGACGCGCGACTGCGTCGAGACGGGGACCGAGATCGCCCAGTGGTTGTTCTGCAGGAAGAAGACCTGCGGCGTCCGGTAGGACGCGGCGAACACCATCGCCTCGTGGACATCGCCCTGGCTCGAGGCGCCGTCGCCGTAGTAGACGATGACCGCCTCGTCCTTCTCGGGGTCGCCCGTGCCGGTGCGGCCGTCGAAGACGAGGCCCATGCCGAGTCCCGCCGCGTGCAGGGTCTGCGCGCCGAGGACGAGCGTGTAGATGTGCGTGTTCTGGTGCTCGGCCGGGTTCCAGCCGCCGTGGGTGAGCCCGCGCATCAACCGGATGATGTCGATCGGGTCGACGCCGCGCGTCGTGACGACGACGTGCTCGCGGTAGGACGGGAAGACGTGGTCGTGCGCGCGCGTCGCCCTCGCCGAGCCGACCTGCGCGGCCTCCTGCCCGAGGGACGGCGGCCACAGCGCGAGCTGGCCCTGACGCTGCAGGTTGGTCGCCTGCCGGTCGAAGGCGCGCACCACGACCATGTCGCGGTAGAACGTCTCGAGCTCGGTGTCGGTGAGGGCGTCGATCAGCGGCAGGTAGCGCTCAGCCGCGTCGGAGGGGTCGTACGAACCGTCGGCGGCGAGGACGCGGACGACGTCGGATGCTTCGGCCGGAGCCTCGAACGAGGGGGTCACCCTCCCACGCTAGACCCCGACGCATGAGCGGTTCTGCATGACCCCGACAACGGATGCCGCGATTCGCCGTTCCCTCGGGACAAACCGGCCTCGCCCCGGCATCCGCCGCCATCCGCACTCGCCTGTCGCGAAGTGCGGAGCGCGGCGGCATGTTGCGACAGGGGAAGGCCGGCGGCAGCGACGGGGACGCTCGCCTGTCGCGAAGTGCGGAGCCCGGCGGCGTGTTGCGACTGGGGAAGGGCCGGTGGGGGACGGGACGGGGCGGCTTCAGCCGTGCTTCAGCGTGCGCACGCCACACCGGACGCATGCGTGTTCTGGTGGTCGACACGAGGTGCGCCCGGCGGACGGCGTGCGCCGCGGGCTCGAGGCCGAGGGGTTCGCCGTCGACGTCGCGCACAACGGCGTCGACGGGCTGTGGCGCGCCCGCGAAACGAGCTACGACGCGATCGAGGGCGCTCAGGCAGGAGCGCTCAGTCGGCGTGCTCGGGCGGCCAGACCACGGCGAACCGCTCGAAGACGATCTCGTCGTCCTCGGACCACTCCGCGCCGCGGGCGGCGGCGACCCGTGTGAAGTAGCGGCGGTGCTCGCGCTGCCAGCTCTCCAGGGAGCGATCGTCCTCGCCCTCGTCGAACGCGAAGGCCGCGTCGGCGCTCGCGAACGGGCCGACGCGCAGTTCGGTGCTGCGGATGATGATGCGCGGCGCGCCGGTGCCGTCGCACGCGATCCAGTGCGAACCGATCCGCGGCAGCTGGTCGCCGTGCTCGAAGAACTCCGCGACCAGTTCGGAGGTCGCCCGCTTCGGACCGTTCAGCACGGCGTCGAGGAGCTGGTCCGCGAGCCGCGGGCTGTCGCCGAAGTGCTCGACCGTGTAGTCCGGTCCTGCCGCCGCGGCAGCGGGATGGGCGGCGCGGTAGTCGGCCCACATCCGGTCGGCGGCGTCACGATCGAGGGGGAAGGCGGCGGAGGAGAGGCTCTCGGACATCCCTCGATCCTGGCATCCCGGCATCCTGAAGACCGCTTCAGGTCGCTTCAGGTGGGCTTCAGTGCCCGCTCGGCACTCTGGGTGCATGAGCGAGAACACCACCACCCCCGACCCGTCCACCCCCACCCAGCCGTACACGCCCGCCGCCGAGCCGGCGGCGGCGAAGCCGGCGAAGCGGCGCGGCCGCACCGCGCTGATCGCCGGTGGCGCAGCGCTCGGCGCACTCGTGCTCGTCGGCGGCGGCGTCGCGATCGGCTCCGCACTCGACGACGACCGACTGGACGGCGTGGCCGTCAGCCAGCAGGGCGAGGCCGACGGCACGCAGGACCCCGCCGCCGGAACGCAGGGCGAGGCCGACGGCACGCGCGTCGACGACACCGACGATGACGCGTCCGACGTCGTCGACAGCGCGGCGACGACCGCGTCCGGCGAGTTCGGTGCGTCCGACGCCGCAGCGCTCGACGGCATCGCGAAGGCTGCGCAGGGCGTCGCCGACGGCGAGCCGACCGCGATCGACGGGAACCGCGACGGCAGCTGGGACGTCACCCTCACGGGCGCGGACGGGTCCGAGACCGAGGTCCTCGTCGGCGCGGACGGCCAGGCGGTCGTGCGCGAGACGGAAGGACCCGACGCCGACGACCGCGCGCCGCAGAACGTGCTCGACACCGCCACGCTGCAGGCCATGGTCGACGCGGCCCTCGCGGAGCAGCCCGGGCGCATCATCGACGTCGACGCCGACGACGACAACCGTTCCCCGTTCGACGTGTCGATCCTCACGGGCGACCGTCAGATCGTCGAGGTCACCCTCGACGCGTCCGGCACGGTGCTGAAGACCGAACTCGACGACTGAGCGGATGCCGCCCCGCGGCATCCATCGCAGGGGCGCGGGTCCTTCGGGTACCGCGCCCCTGTCGCGTTCGCGAGGAGATGTCGGTTCGAGAGGAGGCATCCGCTCGATCCGATCCTCGGGAACCTCCATCTCCTCGCGAAGCGACGGCGCGCGAGCCTCAGGCGGCCGGGATCACCCCGCGGCGGGCCAGGTCGCCGAGCCACGCGAGGCTCGGCTTGGGCGTGCGAGCGAAGGTCTCGTGGTCGACGTGGATGAGCCCGAACGTCGGACGGTACGAGCCCCACTCGTAGTTGTCGAGCAGCGACCAGTGCAGGTACCCCCGCAGGTCGAGGCCGTCGCGCAGCGCGGCCGACACACCCTCGAGCGCGCCGGTCGTGTAGTCGATGCGCCGGCTGTCGTCGGCCGTCGCCATGCCGTTCTCGGTGACGATCATGGGGATGCCGCCGGTCACCTCGTGGGTGTGGCGCAGCGCGTGGCCGAGGGCCTCGGGGTAGTTCGGCTTGTAGAAGCCGCCGCGCGGGCCGGGAACCGGCTCGAACCCCTCGGCGGCGCGGTCCGAGAAGACGTACCGATGATCGGTGTCGTCGGCGACCGCAGCCTGGAACCAGGGATGCCGGTCGGACGTGTGCCCGGCCACGAGGTCGAGCAGGACGGCGATGCCACGTCGGTCGGCTTCGGCGATCAGCCGGTCGAGGGCGGCATCGCCTCCGTAACGCGGGTCGACGTGATCGAAGTTTGCGACGTCGTACCCGGCGTCGCGCATGGGCGAGACGAAGCAGGGGTTGATCCACACGGCGTCGACGCCCAGCCACGACAGGTGGTCGAGGCGGCCCGCGAGCCCGTCGAGATCGCCGATGCCGTCACCGTCGGCATCCGCGAAACTCTGCGGATACACCTGGTAGAGCACGATCCGATCGAGGCGATCGGCGAGCGTCGATGACGACATCCCTCGTCCTCCTTCTGCATCGTTGCAGGTCATGTAACCGGTTACCGCGGGGACTGTACCCATGTATCCGGTTACATCCAGGCCGGGCGCAACATCGAGATCGACACGGTGTCGGCCGTCGGTGCCACCATGCTCACGTGCCCGATGCCCTGCCCTCGCGCTGCCGCCTCTGCGGCGGCGCGGTCGGCGAGCGCCGTGACGACGCCTGGTACTGCACGCGCTGCGGGTGGCGGCTGGGCGACGCCCCCGACCCCGACATCCCGCCGCCGCGGATCGACGTCGTCTACTACCTGCGGTACCGCGACCGCGTGAAGATCGGCACGTCGGCGACGCCACGGCGCCGGTTGGCCGCGATCATGCATGACGAGCTGCTGGCCTTCGAACCGGGCGACCGCGTTCTGGAGCAGCAGCGGCACCGCGAGTTCGCCGAGCTTCGCGAGGGCGGCGAATGGTTCACGCTCACCGGGGTGCTCGCGGCGCACATCGAAGCCGTGCGAGAGCGCATAGGCGACCCGTGGGCGGCCTACGACCGCTGGCTCGGCGACGCGTTCCGACGCCGATCCTCGTAGGCGGCCAAAAGTTCTACCACACGACGCTTGTCCCCCGAAAGGGGGACAAGAACGTCGCCCAGCATGAATAGATTCTCACGTGCTGTAGGACCACCATTTTGGGGCGCTGGTTTGCCCGCACTCGGATTGGTCTCTGGGGGATAAGGCGTTTCCGCATGCGGGCCCCGCTACAGCACCACGACCCGGCTGGGGTCCGGGGGAAACCCCCCTCCAGCCGGGTCCTACTCCTTCCGCTCGGGCGGACGCGCGCGTATCGTCGCGGGCAACCCAGCCCCGGATCGTCCGCGCGGAATCGCGTCTCCCCTGTCATGGCGACGCGTCCGGGAGCCCCGGCCGTCGAGCCGACCTCCCCCCGCGGTTCGTTCGGGCCCGGGGGCCCTCCTGCAGCGTCAGGCGCGGACCGCGGCGGCGATGCGCGCGACGACGGCATCGACGTCGGCGGCGGCACCACCGGCATCCGCGTCGTAGAGGAACTCGGTCCGCCCGCGACGCACCCCGCAGTAGTCGAGGATGCCGGTTTCGATCTGGGTCGCGAAGGCGCGGTCGTACCCGCGCCGCTCGTAGAGCGCGGCATCCGAGCCCGCGACGGGCACCAGGTGCACCGTGAGCCTGACGAGTCCGGGACGGATGCCGCCGCCCTCGCCGACACCGAAGGCCCACCCGTTCGCGAACACCCGATCGATCCAGCCCTTGAGGAGGGCGGGCATCGACCACCAGAACACCGGGAAGACGAGCACGAGATGGTCGGCGCGGTCGATGCGGGCCATCTCGGCGGCGACGTCCGCGGGGTACTCCCCTGCCACGGCGTACGCGTGCCGATCGGCGAGCGTGAAGCGGGGGTCGAAGCCCTCAGCCGTGAGATCGGCGATCTCGACCTCGCCCGCCGGCAGAGCGTCGGCGAGGCGGTCGGCGACGTGGTGCGTGAAGGACTGACCCGGGCGCGAGGCGCCCCACACCTGAGGAACGAAAAGGTTCCGATGAGAAAGCGCAGGCCACGCCGTTTGTGACAGGCGAGCGCGGATCAACTGCCACCCGTATCGGTTTTCGTCGCGCGCGCAAGGGCGGGCAGGACCGACGCGCACCGGCGTACCCTCGAACCTCATGAGCACTACCGGGACCATTCCTGCGGACTCCTTCTCGTTGAAAAGCCCGTACGGGCGACGCGCCATCGGACTGTCCGTGGCCGCCGCGGTCGGCGGCTTCCTCTTCGGATTCGACTCGTCCGTCATCAACGGCGCGGTCGACTCCATCGAGTCGAACTTCGACCTGAACAGCGTCCTCACCGGCTTCGTCGTCGCCGTCGCCCTGCTCGGCTGCGCCGTCGGCGCGGTGCTCGCGGGCGGCCTCTCCGACCGCTGGGGCCGCCTGAAGACGATGATGCTCGGCGCCGTCATGTTCCTGGTGTCGTCCATCGGATCGGGCCTGACCTTCAGCGTCCCCGACCTGATCGTCTGGCGTGTGATCGGCGGCATCGGCATCGGCATCGCCTCGGTCGTCGCCCCCGCCTACATCGCCGAGATCGCGCCGCGGCAGATCCGCGGCAGCCTCGCTTCACTGCAGCAGCTCGCGATCACGCTCGGTATCTTCGCCGCGCTCCTCTCCGACGCCGTCCTCGCGAACACCGCCGGCGGCGCGTCGGAGCAGCTGTGGCTCGGCCTCGAGGCGTGGCGCTGGATGTTCCTCGTCGGCATCGTCCCGGCCGCGGTCTACGGCATCCTCGCCTTCACCATGCCCGAGTCGCCCCGCTATCTGCTCGCGAAGGGACGCAACGACGAGGCCCGCGAGATCTTCGCGCGACTCGTGCCCGAAGCCGACCTCGACAAGTCCGTCAACGAGATCCGGGGCGCCATCGACGAGGACCGCAAGACCAAGGGCGCCTCGCTTCGCGGCCCGGTCCTCGGCCTGCAGGGCATCGTCTGGGTCGGCATCATCCTGTCGACGTTCCAGCAGTTCGTCGGCATCAACGTGATCTTCTACTACTCGACCACCCTCTGGAAGGCGGTCGGCTTCGACGAGAGCAACTCGCTGCTCATCAGCGTGATCACCTCGGTCACCAACGTCGTCGTGACCCTCATCGCGATCTGGCTCGTCGACCGTGTCGGCCGCAAGCCGATCCTGCTGACCGGTTCGGTGCTCATGACCCTGTCGCTCGCGACCATGGCGCTCGCGTTCGCCTTCGCGGTCACCGTCGACGGCGAGGTCTCGCTGCCCGGCGCGTGGGGGCCGGTCGCGCTCATCGCGGCGAACCTGTTCGTCGTCGGATTCGGCGCCTCGTGGGGCCCGCTCGTGTGGGTGCTGCTCGGCGAGATCTTCCCCAGCCGCATCCGCGGCAAAGCGCTCGGCGTCGCCGCCGGCGCGCAGTGGATCGCGAACTTCCTCATCACGGTGTCGTTCCCCGCGATGTCGACCTGGTCGCTGCCCCTCACCTACGGCATGTACGCGCTGTTCGCGGCGCTGTCGTTCGTCTACGTCGCCTGGCGCGTGCCCGAGACGAAGGGCATGGAGCTCGAACAGACCGAGACGCTGTTCGTCCGCAAGGCGAAGGGCTGACCCGCGCGCTCCCCTGTCACGAAGCGCGGCGCCCCGCGGCGTGTCGCGACAGGGGAGCGCGAGGATGCCGCAAGCGCCGCGCTCCCCTGTCACAACGTGCGGAGCCGCGCGGCGTGTCGTGACAGGGGAACGCGGGCGGGGTGCCGCGCGACGGCTTGCGCGCAGATGGGTCGCCGTCAGGGGCGAACGGATGCCGCGACCTCGACCACGCGGTCGATCGACTCCTCCTCGCCCACCGACACACGCACGCCGTCGCCGGCGAAGGGCCGGACCACGAGGTCGGCGGCCTCGAAGGCCGCCGCGACCTCGAGCGATCGGTCGCCGGCCGGGAGCCAGACGAAGTTGCCCTGCGCGGTCGGTACGTCCCATCCGATCTCGCGCAGGCGGTCGACCAGAAGGTCACGCCGCCGCGCCACGACCGCGACGCGCTCGCGCAGGTCGTCCTCGGCGTCGAGGCTCGCGAGCGCGGCGGCCTCGGCCTGCGCCGTGACGGAGAGGGGGATGCCGGCACTGCGGGCGGCATCGAGGATGCGGGGGTGCCCGACGGCGTAACCGATGCGCAGGCCGGCGAGCCCGTACGCCTTCGAGAAGGTGCGGAGGATCACGACGTTGTCGTGCCCGGCGGCGATGACCCGCTCGCCGTTGACGGCTGCGGCATCCGTCACGAACTCGACGTACGCCTCGTCGAGGACGATCAGCACGTCCTCCGGGACGGCGGCGACGAACGCGTCGAAGTCTGCCTGCGTCACGACCGCGCCGGTCGGGTTGTTCGGCGTGCAGACGAAGACGGCGCGCGTGCGGTCGGTGACGGCGGCGGCGAGCGCGGGAAGGTCGACCGCGGCGGCATCCGTCAGCGGGACCATCACGGGGGTGGCGCCGGTGACCGTCACGATGCCCGGGTACGCCTCGAAGGAACGCCACGGGAGGACGATCTCATCGCCGACGGAGGCGACCGCCTGCGCGAGCTGATACAGGATCGAGACCGAGCCGGCGGCGATGTGGATGCGGTCGTCGGTGACCCCGAACCGCTCCGCCAGGCGCGTGCGCAGCCGGGCGGCGAGCGCGTCGGGGTAGCGGTTGAAGGCGACCGCGTCACGCACCGCGGCGACGACGCCGGGGAGCGGGTCGAACGGGTTCTCGTTGCTGGAGAGCTTGTACGCGGTGGCGCCGGCCTGTTTGCCCTGCTTGTAGGCGGGGAGCGCGGCGATCTCGGGACGAACCCGGACGGGGATGTCGGTCACGCGACGAGTCTACGAGCGGGAGCGCCGGCCCGTGCCTCGCCCACGGGCGCACGGCATGGGAGACTGCGGGCATGCGCTTCATCGTCCGCGTCGTGATCAACGCCTTCGCGATCTGGGTCGTCACCCTCATCGAGCCGCTGCGCGTCGAGGTGACCCCCTTCGAACCCGGCGAGACGCTGCAGCTCGTGCTGTCGCTGCTGGCCGTCGCGGCGGTCTTCGCGATCGTCAACACCGTCATCGGGACGATCCTGAAGATCCTGGCGTTCCCGCTCTACATCCTGACGCTCGGCCTCATTTCGCTGGTGATCAACGGTTTCCTGTTCTGGCTGACGGGGTGGTTCACCGAGTGGTGGGGCTGGGGTCTGTCGGTCGAGTCGTTCTGGCTGGGCGTCGTCGCGGCGCTGATCATCTCGCTCATCAACTTCGTCTTCGGGATCATCCTGCGTCCGCAGACGAAGCGCTGACGCCCTCGGCGGTGTCGTAGACGAACACCTCCACCGACTCCGCCGTGCCGAGCTCGGCGAGGCGGTCGCGCACGGCATCCATCCGCGGGTCGGTCGAGACGTCGAGCATCTCGGACGTCGCGGTGTACTCGTCCATCTGGTGGGAGTTCAACCACGGAAGCGGGTCGACGGTGCGCTCGACGACCATGCTCCCGGGGGCGCCGATCTCGGCGTCGTGGCCTCCGCCCGCCAGGAGCGGCACCACGTCGTCCCGGTGCCGGAAGTCGACCTGCAGGGTGTCCGGCCCCACGTCGGCCTGGACGGGGTTGCCGAACCCGACGATCATCGGCACCTCGTACTCCTTCTCGAGCGCGATCCGGCTGGCGACCATGGCGCCCTGGGAGTGCCCGCTGACCATCACCGAATCGCCGGGCTTCGCTCCCGCCTTCTCGAGCGCGATGCGGCTCGCTTCATAGGAAGACGACCTCATCCCGTCGTACAGGGCGACGTTCGACGACCAGTCGAACGTCCCGGGGTCGTCTCCGAACCGTGTGCCCGAAAGGTACAGCGCGAACCGCCGTCCCCCGTCCGGCATCGTGTACCGCTCGACCCGGATGGCGCCCGGCCCGCCGCCGGGCACGCGGCGCGCCACGTCGGCGACCGTCGCGGGCGCCGATCCCGGCTGGGACCGCGCCAGCTCGACGGTGGGACGCGCTGGCTTTCCGAGCAGACGGCTCCCCTCGGGAAGCGTTCCCGTGCCGCGGTCCCGGATCTCCGCTGCCCCCCAGCGGAGCGCGCCCACTGCGACGGGCGCGAGGCCGGAGGCGAGGGTCGTCCACCACAGCTCGCCCGCGACCGTCGCGAAGGGATCGGGCGCGTCCGCGACGGCCTGCCGCGCGGCTTCTGCCGCAGCGGGGGAGGATGCCTCGAGCTCCGCCACCTTCCGGGCGAGGTCCACCACGTCGCCCCGATCGCGCGCGTCCCCGTGCCAGGCGATCGCCGCACGCGCCTGCAGCTCGACGATCTCGTACGCGGTCGCCGTGTCGCGGAGTGCGCGCGCAAGCTCCTGCCCCCGCTCGACGACCGCGCCCGCGGCGGTGGCGAGGTACGCGGCGCCCCCGCCGATCGTCGCGGACCCGAGGAGGCGGTCGGCCAGCGTCAGTCCGGCACGGACGGTGTCGGCGTCGGCGACCGCGAGCTCGGTCTGCGCCGCCGCGCTGCGCAGGGTCTCGGTGTCGACGGCGACGACGCGGCCGCCGCGGATCTCGATCTCCGCCATCAGCCCGTCGCCTCGACCCAGGTGCGGTCGCCGTACGCCTGGTCGATCGCCCCCTCGATCGACGTCGACAACCGGGCGACCTCGCCCTCCCACGCGGCCACCGCCTCGCGGAACGCGTCGGCGGCCTCGGCGCGCCAGTCGACGAGGTGCGCGATCCGCCGGACGTCGGCGAGCAACTCGAGCACCTGATCGTCGGCCTGTCGCAGCAGAGCGATCCCGTCGTCGAGGGCGGCGAGACGCTCCCCCACGGGAGCGCCCCACAGGTACGGGGACTGCGCGAGAACATCGGACATGCGTCGACTGTGCCCCCGGCATCCGCTCTTCGGAGGGCGCCCGGAACGGACGGTGGATGCCGCGCAGCGGACCCGCTCTGTGCAGAAGGCCCGACGATCAGCACAATGGAAGGGTGCCCGAGCCCGATGATGCTTTCCGTGTGCTGTTCGTGTGCACGGGCAACATCTGCCGGTCCCCGATGGCGGAGGTCGTGTTCCGGTGGTTCGCCGATCAGGCGGGCCTCGGCGACCGTGTCGTCTCGACGAGCGCCGGCACCGGCGAATGGCACGTCGGCGAACGAGCCGACAGCCGCACGCTCGAAGCCCTGGTCCGCCGCGGGTACGACGGCACCCGGCACCGCGCGCGGCAGTTCTCCCGCGAGGACTTCGACCGCAACGACCTCGTGATCGCGCTGGACCGCTCGCACGAGCGGATCCTGTCGGAGTGGGCGCGCAGCCCCGCCGACGTCGACAAGCTCGCGCTGCTGCTCAGCTTCGACGCGCGGGCCGACGGGGCCCTCGACGTGCCCGACCCCTACTACGGCGGCCCCACGATGTTCGATGAGGTGCTCGGTATGATCGAGAGCGCCAGCCGGGCGTTGTTCCGGCAGCTCGAACCCGCGCTTCGCCGGTGAGCGCACCCCCCACCGAACGGAGTCGCGTGTCCTCCCTGCCCTCGATGTCCCTCAGCCCGCTCGACGGTCGTTACGCCGCCGCAGTCGCCCCGCTGGCCGAGTACCTCTCGGAGGCGGGCCTCAACCGGGCCCGCGTCGAGGTCGAGGTCGAGTGGATCATCACGCTGACCGACCGCGGTCTGTTCGGATCGTCCGCGCTCACCGATGAGCAGAAGGAGTCGCTGCGCAGCCTCTACCGCGACTTCGGCGACGACGACATCGCCTGGCTCGCCGAGAAGGAGGCCGTCACCCGGCACGACGTGAAGGCGATCGAGTACCTCGTCCGCGACCGCCTGTCATCGCTCGGGCTCGACGCCATCGCCGAGCTCACCCACTTCGCGTGCACGAGCGAGGACATCAATTCCGCCTCGTACGCGCTCACCGTCCAGCGCGCCGTCGAGCGGGTCTGGCTGCCCAAGCTGCGCGCGGTCATCGCCTCGCTGACGCAGCTGGCCGAAGAGCACCGGGATGCCGTCATGCTCTCACGCACGCACGGTCAGCCCGCGACGCCCTCGACGATGGGCAAGGAACTCGCCGTCTTCGCGTGGCGCCTGCAGCGGGTCGCCGGCCAGATCGAGGGCGGCGAGTACCTCGCGAAGTTCTCGGGGGCGACCGGAACCTGGTCGGCGCACCTCGCCGCCGAGCCCGACGTCGACTGGCCCGCTCTCTCGCGCGGCTTCATCGAGGGGCTCGGCATCGGGTTCAACGAGCTGACGACCCAGATCGAGTCGCACGACTGGCAGGTCGAGCTGTACGACCGCGTGCGCCACGCGGGCGGCATCCTGCACAACCTCGCCACCGACGTGTGGACCTACATCTCCATGGGCTTCTTCGCGCAGATCCCCGTCGCGGGTGCGACCGGCTCGTCGACGATGCCGCACAAGATCAACCCGATCCGGTTCGAGAACGCCGAGGCGAACCTCGAGATCTCGGGCGGGCTGTTCGGGACGCTCGCGCAGACGCTCGTCACGTCGCGCCAGCAGCGCGACCTCACCGACTCGACGACGCAGCGCAACATCGGCGTCGCCTTCGGCCACTCGCTGCTCGCGCTCGACAACCTGCAGCGTGGGCTCACCGAGATCTCGCTGTCGCGCGACGTGCTGCTAGCCGACCTCGACGCGAACTGGGAGGTCCTCGCCGAGGCGATCCAGACCGTCGTGCGCGCCGAGATCGTCGCCGGCCGCTCGCAGATCACCGACCCGTACGCCCTGCTGAAGGACCTCACGCGCGGCCGCCGCGTCGGGGCGCCCGAACTCGCCGAGTTCGTGAACGGCCTCGACATCGGCGATGCCGCGAAGCAGCGCCTGCTCGCGCTCACCCCCGCCGGCTACGCGGGTCTCGCCGACCGGCTCGTCGACCTGCTGCGCTGAGCGCGGGTCAGTGCGCGGCGCGCGGGTCAGTGCGGGGAGCGCGGGCCGCGGCCGGCGTCGCCGGGGGCGTCCGGAGCGGCGTCGTCCTCCGGGTCGAGGAGCAGGCCGCGGTCGACCTGCTTGCCGACCTGCGCGGGGTCGACGACCAGCAGCGACAGCGCCATGATCACGAGCGTCGCGATGAAGGTGACCCCGGCGACGATCGCGGCGACGCCCCAGGCACGCAGGTGCTGGTCGACGTCGCTGGTCGGACGCTGATCCTGCAGCACCCCCATCGAGACGAGGGTCACGATCCCGGCGAACAGGGCCGCGAGCAGCGCGAAGCCGAGCAGCTGGACCGGGCGCATCAGGTCGCGGCGGGTCGGGTTCTTGTCGGTCATGAGCGGCCTCCAGCGGCATCCGTGTTGGCCGTCTCCACCGCGGGGACCGCAGCGGGACGAGGTGAGAATGCGGCGATCCCCAGATACACCGCGACGATCGCCGCGTAGCCGCCGAACACACCGACGCCGATCGTGATGCCGGTGAGGGTGAAGGAGCGACGCGCCTCGTCGATGTAGTACTCGAGCATGTACTCGCGCGGGATGAACACCAGCGCGACACCCAGCACGATCGTGAGGGCGCCGACGAAGACGGACTCGCGCGCGGCAGGTGCGCCCCGGCGGCGGCCGACGATGCCGATCACGAGCTCCGCGACGCCAGCCGCGAGCGCCCAGACGAGGACGACCGTGAAGTATCCGTCGACGGTGCGCGCGACGGGCAGGGTCGCGATCATGCCCGCGACGAGGGTCAGGATGCCGAGGAGCACCGCCTGCCAGCGCTCACCCGCGCGGAACACGAGCCACGCCGACAGGATCAGGATGAGTGCGGTGGCCACGGCGAACCCGCTGAAGACGGCTCCGCCGACCTGCGCGGAGTGATCGACCGAGAACGTGATCATGACCGCCGCGATCGCCGCGAAGAGGGCGCGCCCCATCTGCAGGTGGCGCACCTCGAAGGTACGGGGGGCGGCGTCAGGCACAGGCTGTCTCTCGGGGACGGGGACGGGATGCCCCCAGTTTAGGTCGTCCGCCCGGTTCCGGCCTCCGGCGCGACAGGATGCGGTTGACTGAGCGCATGTCCCCGCGCCGCCGCTCCGCCGCCTCGTCCGCCGGGCTCGGCCTCGCCGCGGCCCTCGCTCTCGCGGGGTGCGCGGCGCCCGGGCAGCCGACCGTCGAGCAGCCGACTGCCGCGTCGCCGACGCCGACCGTCACCCCCACGGCCACGCCCACCCCGACGCCCACCCCGGTGACGCCGCGCACCGTCGCGACGGGGCTCGAGGCTCCGTGGTCGATGGCCGTGCACGGGGACACCGTGTTCGTGAGCGAACGCGACAGCGCCCGCATCCTCGAGGTCGCGGCGGACGGTGCGACGCGTGTCGTCGCGACGGTCGAGGGTGTGGTGCACAGCGACGAGGGCGGTCTGCTGGGTCTCGCGATCGACGGCGACGACCTGTTCGTCTACTCGACCGCCCGCGACGGCAACCGGGTGCAGCGCTACCCGATCACGGGCTCTGCGGGTTCTTTCGGGCTCGGCGAACCGGAGTCGGTCATCGACGGGATGCCGGCGGGCACCCACCACAACGGTGGGCGCATCGCGTTCGGTCCCGACGGGATGCTCTACATCGCGAACGGCGACACGAGCGACGAACCCGCCTCGCAGGACCCCGGTTCGCTCGCGGGCAAGATCCTGCGGATGGCGCCCGACGGCAGCGTCCCGCCGGACAATCCCGACCCCGACTCCCCCGTCTACAGCCTCGGTCACCGCAACGTGCAGGGCTTCGCGTGGGCCGAGGACGGCACGATGTTCGCGAGCGAGTTCGGCCGCAACTACCGCGACGAGCTCAACATCATCGAGCCGGGCGGCAACTACGGCTGGCCGTTCGTCGAGGGGACCGGCGGCGAGGCGGACGGGTTCATCGACCCGGTGCAGACGTGGCCGACGGATGCCGCCAGCCCCAGCGGCATCGCCGTCGTGAACGACACGATCGTCATCGCGAACCTGCGCGGCCGCGTGCTCCGCGCCGTTCCCGTCGCGGATCCGTCGACGTCGACCGACCTCACCACCGAGTACGGCCGGCTCCGCGACGTGATCATCGGCCCCGACGGCACGCTGTTCGTGCTCACCAACAACACCGACGGGCGGGGGTCGCCCCGCGAGGGCGACGACCGGATCGTCAGTCTCGCGGTGCCGCAGCCCTGACGAGTTCGCGGATGCGCTGCTCCACGGCATCCGTCATCTCGATCACCGCGAACGAGACCGGCCACATCGGACCGTCGTCGAGCTGCGCGGGCTCGTCGAAGCTGACCGTGCCGTAACGGGTGTTGAACTTGGATGCCGGCTGCCAGAAGACGACGACCTTGCCGTCCTTCGCATAGGCCGGGAAGCCGTAGAACGTCTTCGGGTTGAGGTGGGGCGCCTCTTCGAGGACGATGACGTGCACCCGCTCGGCGATGATGCGATCGGTGCCCTCGAGCGCCTCGATCGCGTCGAGGCAGGCCTGGTTCTCCTTCTCGATCTTGGCGAGGCCCTGCAGGCCCTTCGTCGCCTTGAGCTCATCGGCCCGCTGCTTCATCGCGGCCTTCTCGGCGTCGCTGAAGCCGGCTCCCCCGCTGGTCTTGCCTGCCATGGTGGTTCCCTCCTGCTGTGGAGTCGATGTTGCCACTCGCGCGCTCGTGGGACGAGGGGGCGGTTCCGGGGACGCGTTTCGTCGGGTGTGATGCTGCGCGGCGGCAGATCGCGTCCCCGGAGCGGGGTCAGAGCGCGCGGTAGCTGCGGCCGTGCGGATGCGTGAGTGCGACGGGCTCGCCGTCGACCGCCAGCACGAACCGGTGCCGCTCCCCGGGCGGCACCACCCGCTCGAACTCGGGGAACACGCCGAGCCCCTCGTTCGAGAGCCACACGGCATCCGTGTCGGCCATCGTCCGCCGGAACCGCTCGCGGTCCTCGGGGGTCAGGTACGCGAGCACCGCGGTGTGGAAGACGACGAGGGTCGCATCGCGAGGGGCGGATGCCGCGGCATCCGCGATCAGGTCGTTCAGGTCGCCGGCGCGGATCGGCGCGGGATCGGATGCCGCGATGCGCGCCGCGGCGGCGAGGCGGGCGCGGCGGTCGTCGTGCTCGGGCCACACGAGCGCGTCGAGCCAGGCGAGGGTGTCGGGGTCGGCCGGGTCGAGTGGGTTCAGGTCGATGCCACCGCGCCACACCACCTCGGGCAGGCGGGTCGGGGGCGTGGCGTTCTCGATGCGGCAGTCGACGACGACGAGGTTCGCCTGCCGCTTGGCGCGGGGGAGCTCGTCGATCAGCGCGAGCATGTCGCCGTCGTCCGCGATCCCGAGCGCCCAGTCCTCGTACGTCGCCGATGATCCGGCCGCTTCGCGCGCGCCGAAGGTGCGGTAGTGCTCGGCCGTCGGCGAATCCGCTGCGACGCCCCACGAGGGAAGGTCGGTCATGGCGCGAGCGTAGCGCGGGGCGAGGTCCCGATCGGGCCGGGTATCTCGCGACCTTTCCCAGCCGGAATGGGACGTCGACGGATGCCGCGGCGCGGCCTACTCGGCGAGGAAGGCCAGCGCCGCCTCTCGGAAGACGCGGGAACCCGGTGCGTTGAAGTGGTGACGGTCCGGGATCTCGACGAACCGGCCCTGCGGAGTCGCGGCGGCGAGCGACTTCGAGCCCTCGATGATGCCGTCCTTCGTGCCCGTGGCGAAGAGCACCGGCTGGCCGGGCGCCTTTCCGGGGTCGGGGTCGACCGTGCCCGTCGCGCGCATGCCGCGGGCGATCGCGAGCAGCGCCCGCAGGTCGTTGCCGGGCACCCGCTCGGTGAGGGTGATGTAGTCGTGGGTCACGGCATCCGTCACCGGCTCGCCCTCGTCGACGTACGCCTGCACCTGGTCGAGATCGAGACGACCGAGCGGCACCCCGTCGGGGACGCCGCCGAGGACGACGCGCGGGATGCGGGGCTCCAGGTCGCGGGCGACCTCCCATCCGACGCGGGCGCCGAGCGAGTACCCGACGTACAGCGCCTCGTCGACGAGGTAGGTGTCGAGCACGGCCTCGAGGTCGGTCACCATCGTCCGCAGCGCGTAGGCACGCGACTCATGCGGCTTGTCGCTCGCGCCGTGTCCGCGCTGGTCGACGGCGAGCACGCGGTACCCCGCGCGTAGCAGGTCGCGCACCCAGCCCGTGTTCACCCAGTTGTCGCGGGCGCTCGAGGCGAAACCGTGCACGAGGATGACCGTCGGGGCATCCGCCGGTCCCCACTCGTACGTCGCGATGCGGTAGCCGTCCCCCACCATCACGAACTGCGGGTCGGGGGTCTCGGTCAGCGCGGGGAACACGGTGGTCACCCCACGATCATGCACCCCACAGGTTTCGCTCAGGTATCGATTGCGTCGAAGCGTTCGCCCGAGACGAGCTCCTCCGCGACACGGCGCGGTGCGATACCCGGTCGGATCGGGACCTCGGCGTCAGCGTTTGCGGGCGAGGCGGCGCGACGTGCCGGCGCGGCGACGCAGGGCGCGGCGCATCCGCGAGGTGGGCTTCGGCAGCGGGACCGGCTGCGTCACGACCGTCTCGACCGTCATCGAGCCGTCGACCGGTCCGATGACGGCGATCGGCGTGGTCGGGGTGATGGTCATCGGCGCCATCGGCATCGTCGCGAGCATCCGGTGCGCGCGGATGTACGCCGGGATCAGGATGATCGCCGCCGAGATCCACGCCAGCGGGTTCGACCACGCCACGCCGATGAACCCGAACAGGGCTCCCAGCAGGATCGCCGCCGCCGCCCGCGCGACGAGCTCGACGACACCCGTCACCGTCGGAATGACGGCGTTGCCGAGCCCCTGCAGCGCACCGCGCGTGACGAACAGGATGCCGAGGGCGGTGTAGCTGAAACCGTTGATGACGAGCATCGAGACCGCGAGGTGCACGACGTCGTCCGCGCCGTCTCCGACGAAGATGCGGACGATCGGGCCGCCGAGGGAGATGAGCAGGATGCCGAGGGCCACCGCCGCTCCGACGGCGATCCACGTCGCCTGCACGACGCCGCGTCGGATGCGGTCGGGACGGCCGGCGCCGTAGTTCTGGGCGACGTACATCGAGACCGCGAGCGACATCGACTGCAG
This sequence comes from Microbacterium sp. CnD16-F, assembly GCF_024124465.1. Lineage (NCBI taxonomy): Bacteria > Bacillati > Actinomycetota > Actinomycetes > Micrococcales > Microbacteriaceae > Microbacterium > Microbacterium sp. CnD16-F. Next base: position 42,880 of record NZ_JAMXSA010000010.1, on the reverse strand, counting down.
CAGGGCGACGGCGAGGCCGTCGACACGGGATGCCGCGGTGTAGGCCGCGATCGCCTCGCCGCCGAGCGTGTTGAGCGCGACCTGCACGGTCAGCGCACCGATCGCGATGATCGACGCCTGGAAGCCCATCGGCAGACCGAGACGCAGGTGCGCGACGATGTCGGCGCGGGTGATGCGCCAGTCCTCGCGCTTCAGGTGCAGTTCGGGGATGCGGCGGCGCACGAACTCGAGGCACAGGAGTACCGAGACACCCTGGGCGACGACGGTCGCGAGAGCCGCGCCGGCGACACCGAGGCCGAGCCACGCGATCGCGGCGATCACGAGCACGACGTTCAGGGCGCACGCGACGATGAGGAAGACGAGCGGGGTCCGGGAGTCGCCGATCGCACGGATGACGGCGGACAGGAAGTTGAAGAACATGAGCGCCCCGGCGCCGAGGAAGCTCACCTGGGCGAAGACGGTCGCGTCCGCGAGCAGCTCGGGCGGCGTCTGCAGCGCCACGAGTGCGGGCTCGGCGAGCAGCGGCGCGCCGACGGTCAGGATGACCGTCGTGATGCCGCTGAGGACGGCGCCGGTGGCGACGGAGCGGCGGACACCGGCGGCATCCATCGCTCCGTAGGCCTGCGCGGTCGGGATCGCGAACCCGGACGTGAGACCCCACGCGAAACCGAGCAGCAGGAAGAGCAGGCTGCCGGTCGCTCCCACGGCGGCGAGCGCGTCGACGCCGAGCAGCCGACCCACGACGATCGTGTCGGCGAAGTGGTACAGCTGCTGCACCACGTTGCCGATCATGAGCGGCAGGGTGAACAGCAGGATGACGCGCCAAGGGCGGCCCGTCGTGAGGGAGGTGGCCATGGGGGCTTTCAGGGGGTTCGAATCGATTCGAGGTCGATCGATTGTATCGAGCCCTCCCTGGGAGACGTAAGGGGGGTCCACGAAAAAAGGGGCGCCGATTCCTCGGCGCCCCTCCTCGGTGAACGGGTCAGAACGTGGCGGTGTCCGGGTCGGCGCCGACGCGCTGGCCGCGGTCGAGCGCGTTGATGGCCTCGACCTGCTCCGACGTCAGCTCGAAGCCGAACACGTCGAAGTTCGTGCGGATGCGCTCGGGCGTCGACGACTTCGGGAAGACGATGAGGCCCTCCTGCAGGTGCCAGCGGATGACGACCTGCGCCGGGCTCACACCGTGGGCCTCGGCGGCATCCGCCACCGCCTTCTCGCCGAACAGGTCGTACTTGCCCTGGCCCAGCGGGCCCCACGACTCGGTGTGGATGCCCTTCGGTTCCTGGAACGCGCGGAGCTCGCGCTGCGCGAACGCCGGGTGGAGCTCGATCTGGTTGACCGCCGGCACGGTGTCGGTCTCGTCGAAAAGGCGCTGCAGGTGCGGCTGGTGGAAGTTCGAGACGCCGATGGAGCGGGTCAGGCCGTCGGCCTGGAAGGTCTCGAACTGCTGCCACGTCTCGACGTAGCGGTCCTTGTCGGGGCGCGGCCAGTGGATCAGGTACAGGTCGACGTAGTCGAGCCCGAGCTTCTGGAGGCTCGCCTCGATCGCGGGACGCGCGGTGTCGCGGCCCTGCTCGGAGTTCCACAGCTTCGTGGTGATGAACAGCTCGTCGCGGGGGATGCCGGAGGCCGCGATCGCGCGACCGACACCCTCTTCGTTGCCGTACACCGCCGCCGTGTCGATGTGGCGGTAGCCGGCTTCGAGGGCGACGCTGACGATGCGTTCGGCCTCGGCGGGATCGACCTGGAAGACGCCGAAGCCCAGCTGGGGGATGGTGTGTCCGTCGTTGAGTGTGAGAGTGGGAACGGTCATGGGCTCAACTTTTCCACCGCCGGGTACGTCATCGGCACCGGTTGACGAAACGTTGCGGATGCGGCATCCGCTCCGTGCGTTCGCGGGTCGCGCACGCGGGCGATTCGTCCATTCAGATGACTGGATCTCGGCTAGCACCGACTCCCGACGGGGGCAATGGCTCGAATGAACGGCTCGGGAGGCGCACGATGAGGCCATGTCGCACCCCCTTCCGCTGACGGACACCGAGCTGTCGGATCTGCTGGCCCGCACGGCCACCGGTGACGCGGACGCCTTCGCGCGGCTCTACGACGCGACCTGCGCGAGCGCCTACACGCTCGCGACCCACATCCTGCGGAACGAGCAGCCGGCGCAGCGCGTGCTGCGGGAGGTCTACGTGCACGTGTGGGAACACGCGGCGGAGGCCGAGGCGCGGCATCCGCGGGCCTGGGTCCTGCTGCTCACCCACCATCACGCGATCGCGCACCGGCGCACCCTCGATGCGCAGGCGGAGGCCGTGTCGCGGGAGCGACTGGGCGACATGAGCCTCGAGCAGCAGCGGGTCATCGCGCTCGCCTACTTCGGCGGCTACAGCCAGACCGAGATCGCCGCGCTCACGGGAGAGACCCTCAGCGCCGTGCGCTCCCTCACCCGTGGCGCCCTCGACCAGCTGCAGGCCGCGGCGCGCGTCGTGGCCTCGCCCATCACGCTGCCGCGCGTCTCCGGCGCCGTCGCGTAGCGGCGCCAGGGCCCCGACCCAGCGCTTGCCTGTCACGAACTGCGGCGGTGTCGGCGCACCGCGACGACCACGGTCACGACCACGATGACCGCGGAGACCACGGCCCACGGCCAGATGTCCACGCGCAGACCGGCGTACGACGCGGTGTACGACTCGCAGAAGGACTTCTCCGGATCGGGCGAGTCGAGGCAGCGTCCGAAACCGAAGATCGGGGCGAGGAAGATCGTCGCGAGGAGCAGCGCGGCGGCGCCCCACAGCACCGCCCGCATCGGAGATCCCGCACCCATGGGGTGATCCGACCACATCGGAGGGTGTTCGCGCCAGGGTTCGCGCGCGGATGCACGACCGGCGGTGCCGGCGCTCAGTGCGCGTCGCGGCGAAGCGACGCCTGCCCCACCGATCGTGCATCCGTCACCGCTGGAGGCTGTAACCGCCGTGGTTACAGGCTGAATCCGCCGTCGCTCGTGAGCACCTGCCCGACGATCCAGGCGCCCTCGGCGGTCGACAGCCAGCCGATGAGGGCCGCGGGGTCGCTGGGCACGCCGACGCGGCCGAACGCGGTCGTGCGCAGCCATTCGTCGAGGCCCGAAGTGTCGCGGTCGGCGCTGTCGGGGTCCATGTACCCGGTGTTCACGGGTCCCGGGTTGATCGTGTTGAGGACGATGCCGAGATCGAGGAGGTCCGCCGCGACGGTGCGGGTGACCCCCGCGAGCGCCGCCTTGCTCGTCGCGTAGGCGACCTCGCCGCGCATCGCGCCGTGACCCTGCCCGGACGTCATCCAGAAGACGCGCCCGGTCGGCTCGGCGTAGGGCTTCGAACCCTCGACCGCGTCGCCCGGCCGGCGCTGACCGGACTGCGGCGGCGCGAGGCGACGGGCGAACGCCGCGGTCAGCAGCAGTGTCGACCGGGTGTTGGTGTCCCAGAACGCGTCGAGCCGGTCGGCGGTCATGTCGAGGATGCTTCCGTCGTCGCCGCTCTTCGCGTGGTTGCAGACGAGGATGTCGAGCCGGCCGGTGAGAGCAGCGGCGTCGGCGATGAGACCCGGGATCGCCGCGGCATCCGTCAGATCCGCCTCGGCGTCGCCCACGCGCGCGTCATCGACGAGGGCCGAGCGGATGCCGGTGCGCACCGCGTCGAGATCGTCGCCACCCCACGGCCGGTCGAGGTCGTGGGGGCGCCAGTGCTGGATGAACACGCTCGCGCCGAGCTGCGCGAGCCGCGTCGCCACGGCGTACCCGATCCCGCGCCGGCGCGAGACGCCGGTGACGAGGGCGGTCTTCCCGGCGAGGGGCGCGGTCATCGGTGCGGCCTCACGGTGAGGGACTGCACGACCGAGCCGACGACGCCGCGCTCGTCGTGCAGGACGGTGTGCGTCATCCCGAGCCCCGTCGCGCCGAACGTGACGGTCGTGTCGAAGCCGATCCAGCCGTCCTCGGGGGCCCGGACGAGGTGGAGGGTCAGGTCGAGGTTCGGGAACGCGACCTCGCGCGGATCGACGCGCGGGGTCACGCCGTTCGCGATGTCGATGAGCGACACGAGGCGCGCCGTCGTCGAGACCGGCTCGCCCTCGAGCAGCGGCACGGCGGGCAGGATCCAGGTCCAGGCGCGACCCGGCGCCTCCTGCCGGCGGCGCACCTCGCCGACCGTCGCGATGAACTCGCCGGGCCACGCCGACGACGGGTCGACGCGCTCGATCGCGTTGCGGGGCGGCATCGCCGGGTGCGCGGAGCCGGCGAGCGCCTCGGTGTCGCGCGTGTGCAGGAGCCACGCCCGTGCCGAGAGCGCGGGACGACCGCCCTGCGCGAGCGTCGCCTCGACGAGCTCGATGCTGCGACCCGGCCGCAGCACGCGACACGTCACCTCGACCTCGTCGATGGGGATGACCCCGAGGATGTCGACCGATAGGCGCGAGAGCTGCATGGGCTGCGGGCTGCGCGCCGCATGGTCGACCTCGATGGCATGCGCGAGCAGGCCGATCGGCGGGGCGACGTGCTGCTCGGTGACGTTCCACGCGCCGCCGGTGAAGGCGGTGGGCTGGAACCGGGTCTCGTTCACATCTTCGGAAGCGAGGCGTTCGAAGTAGGCGGGCACGAGATGGGATGCTACCCGCGGCCGGCCCCCGGGGTCAGGGGGTCCGGGGGGCGGGGTTCAGCGTCGCAGGAGCTTCACCGCGCCCGCGACCGCGGCGGCCCCGACGACGGATGCCGCGGTGTACAGCCCGCGCCGGTGGCGCAGCGCTCGCGTCTGCAGGCTCTCGCCGCGCGCGCGGTCGTCGAACGCGCCGTGCGCGCCGTGGTCGCCGGCGACCGGCTCGTACAGGTTCGGCGGGGTGGTCGACGAGCCCTTGTCGTCGGCGAACTGACCCTCCCACGCGTTCTTGGCGAGGTACCAGTCCATGAACCGGCCCGCCACCCGCGTGCCGAGGACGAGGCCGACGGTCGACTCCCCCACCCAGGTGCGGCGACGCGGCTTGTCGGCGACGTCGGCGACCGCACGGGCGCCCACCTCGGGCTGGAAGATCGGCGGCACCGGCTGCGGGTGCTTCGAGAACGGCGACTTCACCCAACCGAACTGCGTCGTGTTGAGGGCCGGCATGTCGACGATCGAGACCGCGACGGCACTCCCCTCGTGCGTGAGCTCGGACACGACCGAGTCGGTGAAGCCGTGGATCGCGTGCTTCGACCCGCAGTACGCCGCCTGCAGCGGGATGCCGCGGTGGGCGAGGGCCGAGCCGATCTGGATGATGTGGCCGCGGTCGCGCCCCCGCATCCGTCGCAGCGCGGAGCGCGTGCCGTTGACGGTACCGAGGTAGGTGACCTGCGTCGCACGCTCGTAGTCCTCCGGGGTCGTGTCGAGGAAGGGCGCGATCGAGCCGGACATGACGTTGTTCACCCACAGGTCGATCTCGCCGAGCTCGGCCTCGACCTCGGCCGCCGCGAGCTCGAGGGCAGCGTGGTCGGCGACGTCGACGGTGATGCCGTGCGCACGGCGGCCCTTGGCGCGCACCTCGGTGGCCGCGGCATCCACTCCCTCGAATCCTCGGGCGAGGACGGCGACGTCCCAGCCGCGGGCGGCGAGTTCGCGCACGATCGCGCGGCCGAGTCCGGCGCTGCCGCCGGTGACGACGGCGACGCCCCGGGATGTGGTGCTGCTCACGACCGGCTCCTCCGCGGGGGCCCGACCGGGCGGGGGACCCGTGTGAGGCGGGCCTCTGCCGCTGCCTCCATCCTTCGGTCTGCCGTGGAGGGTCGGGATGCCGTTGCCAGGGTCGCGGCGATGAGGTAGAGGGCAAGCGCATCGAGGTCGAGAAAGCAAGCCGGGATGCGGCATCCGCCCGTCGGGCTAGCGTCGCGGCATGAAAAGCTCAGAGATCCGTTGGAACGACGAAGCACGCGGCAAGATCCTCGACGACGCCGACCGGGTGCTGCGGGAGGCCGTGGTCGACCTCGCCCGCTCCGGTGACGGGATGTCCTCGGACGAGGCGTACGCCGCGCTCACCGGCAGGCTGAAGGACGAGTTCATCGACTGGGAGCCGGGTCCCGACATCCGCACCTACGCCGACGCGATCGCGAACGGCGAGATCGAGGCCGACGAGGGGTGACTCAGCACGGCGCGAGCGGTGGGGGCGCGCGGCGTCGTTCGCGTCGACCATCTCCCAGACTCCCATCAGCTCGTCGAGGATGAACCGACCGGCCTGACGCCACATCTCGACGACCTCCTCGTCGGGGATGCGGTCGACCTCGGACCGCGATTCACTCGGGCCTGAGGTTGCCGCACCCCGCACCTGCGACGGCTGGTAGTGCGAGTTCTCGGGTATCGCGGCGACCCGTCGCGCCCTATGTGGCCGCGGTCGTCTCGATCTCGCGTGTGGGTGTCCGCGGTGTTGAGACGGCCGCTCGCGGCCGTCTGACGAAGATGAGAGGACTCTCATCTTCGGGGTGTGCACAAAGTGTGTTCTGGGCCCGTTCTTCCGGGCTGAATGTCGGAGGTTGGTGACAGAGTGCAGGTATGACGGACGCGACGGAAACCCCCGGTGGCGAGGACTATCTCGCTGCGCTGGCGGGGATTGTCGGTAGCGTCGATTCCGCGGCCCGACGGATCGCCGCGGCGCAGATCGAGGAACTGCGCGCGCTCGCCGCAGCAGGGCGGTTGGCGGACGCGCAGACCGCGCAACGGAACGCCCGCGTGCAGGTCCACGACATGGCGCTGCGGTCGATCGCCGCGGAGGTCGGCGGCGTGATGCGCGTGACCGATCGGACCGTGCAACGCCGGATCGGTGAGGCTCGGACGTTGGTCGAAGGGTTCCCCGGGACGGTTGAAGCGTGGGAGCAAGGGCGGATCGTGCGCGGTCACGCGATCGCGATCCTCGAGACCGGGACGAGTCTGCCGGCGGAGATGTGGGCGGAGTTCGAGCAGGTCGCGATCACCCGGTGTGAACGGGACACCCCGAACCGGGTGCGAGGTGAGCTCGAGATCCTCGCGCACCGAATGCACCCTCGCTCGTTCGCGGAGCGGCATGAGGAAGCCGCCGCTGGCAGGTGCGTGCGGATCATCCCGGGGCGGGACGGGATGAGCGACGTGGTCGCAACCGTCCCGACGGTGATCGCCGAGGGCATCCACGACCGGCTCACGCAGCAAGCGCGGGCGATCATCGACACCCGCGACGAACGCGCCGCTGCGCACGGCGGGGCGGGTGTCGCGTTCGGGCGCGAAGCCGCGCAGAGCGACGACGGCACGGGCGACGGCGACGGCGATTCGGCCACGGTCATCGACACCGATCAGCGTTCCACGGATCAGGTCCGGGCGGACGTGTTCGCCGACCTGCTCCTCGCCGGGACACCGGCGCTGGATGACACCCGCGACACCACCGCCGGGCCGCTCGGCGCGATCCGGGCACGCGTGCAGGTCCTCGTGCCCGCCGCGACCCTCACCGGCGAGGACGATGGGCCGTGCCACCTCGCCGGCCGGTCCGCCATCGATCCCGCGACCGCCCGCAGCCTCGCCGGCGGTGCGCAGATCTGGGAACGCCTGTTCCACGACCCCACCACTGGTGTCACGGTGTCGACAGATTCGTACCGGGTTCCGTCGGGGATGCGCCGGTTTCTGCAAGCCCGCGATCAGCACTGCCGGTTCCCCGGGTGCCGGGTCGCTGCCATCCGCTGCGAAGTGGACCACACGCACGATCACGCCCTCGGCGGACGAACAGAACTGTCGAACCTCGCTCATCTGTGCCAACGGCACCACTCCATGAAGCAGTTCACCGCGTGGAGGGTGCGACAACTGAAGGGTGGCGTCCTCGAATGGATTTCACCCCTCGGCAGGATCTACAGAGAAGACGCACCGACACCGGCCGTCGCCTTCACCCCTGCCGCACCACCACCACCGACCGCACCAGCGGAACCCGCACCCTTCTGAAGTCGACGACGGTTCGACGACCGAACTGCCGCCGACTACCACCCACGCGGTCTCGCTGACCGCTGAGCCAGCGCGGGCTCTCGTCGGGCCGGCCCGCAACCCTCGGGACCCACCCGCGCAATCATCGAGCCGGACCCGGCACCGCGCGACCATCGAGCGACCCCACGGAAACATCGAACCCGAGCGATCCCGCGCAACCATCGAGCCCGACTCGACCCCACACAACCATCAGGCCCGACGCGGCACCGCGCAACCGGCGACCCGACTCTGCACCGCTGCCCGACCCGGCCCCGCATGACCATCGAGCCCGACTCGACCCCACGCAACCATCGAGCCGACTCCACACCGCCAACCCGCGCAACCGTGCAGCCCGCGCGGACTACACCCCGAACGCGCGCAGGTAGTCGTTCACGAACGCGCCGCGCGGGTCGAGCTCGCGCTGCAGAGCGACGAAGTCCGCCCAGCGCGGGTAGAGCTCAGCGGGGTCGCGCGGGGTGAAGACCTTGCCCCAGTGCGGCCGCGCGTCGAACGGCGCGAGCGCCGCTTCGAGCTCGGGCAGCACCTCGGCGACGCCCGCCTCGTCGGCGGTCCACGTGAAGTGGAACGCGACCGAGTCCCGGCCCGAGCTCGGCGACAGCCACAACTCGTCGTCGGCGATCGTGCGCACCTCGCACACCTGCAGCACAGGCTTCAGCCGGCCGGCGAGCTCGCGCACCGCGTCGAAGGCGGCCACGGCATCGGCCAGCGGCAACAGGAACTCGGACTGCAGCTCCTCACCGTTCGACGGGGTGAACTCGAGGCGGAAGTGCGGCAGCCGGTCGAGCCAGCGTCCCGCCTTGCCGCCCTGCACCGTGCACGACGCGGCGGACACCCCGGGCAGCGGATGCCGCGCCCCGCCCGCCTCGCGATCGCGCAGCGCCGCGGGGATCGGTGTCGCCGCGGCATCCGTGCGCTCCTTGCGCCACACCTGGTCGACGTAGGCGTCCTCGCGGAACGTCGTGAAGAGCGAGACGCTGTACGCCGACCCGGCGATGACGTCGAACGCCGTCCGCACAGCCTCGACGGGCACGTTCTCGTAGACCGTCTGGGCGACCTCGAAGGTCGGCTCGATCGCGAGTTCCACCGTCGTGACGATGCCGAGCGCGCCGAGCCCCACGACGGCGCCGTAGAACGTCTCGTCGGTCTCGCTGAGCCGCACGAGGTCGCCGGTCGAGGTGACGAGCTCGAGCCCCGTGACCGCCGCGGCCAACGATCGGTTCGCGACACCGGACCCGTGCGTTCCCGTGCTCACCGCGCCGGCGACAGAGATGTGCGGCAGCGACGCGAGGTTCGCGAGCGCCCAGCCCTGCCGGTCGAGCTCCTGCGCGAGTTCGCCGTAGCGGAGGCCGCCGCCGACGCGCACCCGGCGCTGCGCGGCATCCACCTGGATCGGCAGGTCGAGCTCGGCGGTCGACACGAGCGTGCCGGTCGTGTCGGCGATGCGGGTGAACGAGTGCCGCGAACCCAGGGCCTTCACGGACGCGGATGCCGCGACCACCTCGCGCAGCTCGTCGACCGTCGTCGGGGCGACGATGCGCTCTGCCGAGTAGCGGATGTTGCGGGACCAGTTGAGGCCGGCGTCGTCGCTCATGCGTGCCAGCCTAGGCGCGCCCGCACGGGGTCAGCCCTGCATCCGCAGATCCATGCAGTCAGTCGCGGAACCCCTTCACGGTCGGGATCGCGCCGGTGCGCGCGGCAATCTTGCGGTCGCCGCGGCGACGGCTGAACCGCGCGACGAAGAACAGGATCGCTCCAACGACGACGTACCCCGCGGTGGCGAGCCAGACCAGGCCGGTCTGCTGGGTGAGCAGCACGATGCTGGCGATGATGGCGAGGATCGGGACGATGCGCGGCACCGAGAAGTGCTCGTGCTCGACCTTGTCCTTCTTCAGCACGAGCACGCTCACGTTCGCGGCGAGGAAGACGAGGAGCAGCAGGAGCACGGTCGTCTCGGCGAGCGTCGAGATGTCGCCGACCACCGTGAGGAGCATCGTCACCCCGGCGACGACGACGATCGAGACCCACGGCGTCCGTCGCTTCGGCAGCACCTTGCCGAAGGCGTGCGGCATGAGGCCGGACTCCGCCAGCCCGTAGGCGACGCGGCTCGCCATCACCATGAACAGCAGCGCGCCGTTGGCAATCGCGACGAGCGCGATGAGGCTGAACAGCCATCCCGGCACCGCGAGGCCGCTCGCGGTCACGACCTCGAGCAGCGGACCGGAGGAGGTCGCGAGCGTCGACGGTTCGACGACGATGACCGCGCCGATCGCGATCAGCAGGTACACGACGGCGGCCGTGAGGATCGCGCCGAACAGTGCTCGCGGGTACGACCGCGACGGGTTCTTGACTTCCTCGGCCATGTTCGCCGCCGCCTCGAAACCGAGGAAGGAGAAGAACGCGATGATGGATGCCGCGAACGCGCCCTGCAGGGGTGCGACGTCGGGCGCGAACTCGAAGATGCGCGACGGCTCGCCGCCGCCGCTGCCGAAGACGACGGCCGCGATGACGATCACGAGGATGAGTCCCGAGACCTCGATCATCGACGCGACCATGTTCGTCGCGAGCGACTCCTTCACGCCGCGCAGGTTGATGAGGGTCAGCACGAGGATGAAGCCGATCGCCACCGGGATCGGCGGGATGTCGAACAACGCACTGAAGTAGTCGCCCGCGAACGCGTTGGCGAGGGCCGCTGCCGTCGTGATGCCCGAGGCCATCATCAGGAAGCCGACGAGGAACGACAGGAACGGGATGCCGAACGCCTTGTCGACGTAGCGTGCTGCGCCGCCGGCGTGGGGGTACTTGGTGATCAGCTCGGCGTAGGTGCCGGCCGTGAGCAGCGCGACGACGAGCGCGATGAGCAGCGGCAGCCAGATGACACCGCCCACGTCGGTCGCCATCGTGCCGACGAGCGTGTAAATGCCCGCGCCGAGGGTGTCACCGACGATGAACGCGAAGAGCAGCCAGGTGCCGACGGCGCGCTTCAGACCGGGCGTCTCCTGGGCGAGGGGAGCCGACGTGTCGTTTGTCATCGCACCACTTCAACCGAAACCGCGCGTGGGATGCAACCCCTATCGCGGCGGGTTCTCCTGTGCGTGCGTGACCCCGACGACCTGATCCTGCAGCAGAACCGCCTGTCTGAGCACCTCGCGCAGCGCCCCTCGCCGCCGAGCCGACGCCAACGGCGGTCATCCGGCGGTGGAAGCGACGGTTCGCGTCGGTCCGAGAACGGCGACCGGGCAGGATGGGGGCATGACGACTCCCCCGCCCGCACCGCGCCCGGTCGCCTCGTTCTTCCGCGGGGTCGGCGACCTCGGTCGCGGCTTCGCGTTCTGGGGGCGCTTGCCGGGCCGGATGGCGCTCGGCCTCATCCCGGCGGCGATCGTCGGCATCCTGCTGCTCGCGGGGATCATCACCCTCGTCGTCTTCCTGCGCGACATCGTCGACGCGCTCACCCCGTTCGCCGAAGACTGGGCCGAGGTCGCGGCATCCCTCGTCCGGCTCGGCATCGGCGCGGCGATCCTCGGCGGCGCCGTCGTCCTCGCAGTCGTCTCGTTCACCGCGCTCACGCTGCTCGTCGGCGACCCGTTCTACGAGCGCATCTGGCGCTCGGTCGAGCAGCACCTCGGCGACGCGCCGCCCGAGTCGGACTACGGGTTCTGGCGGTCGATCCGTGACAGCATCGGGCTCATCCTCCGCGGGCTCCTCGCCGCGATCGTCGCCGGCCTGGTCGGACTGATCCCCGCCGTCGGCAGCGTCCTGGGTGCCGTGACGGCCGCGTTCCTCACGGGCTGGCTGCTCGCCGACGAACTCACCTCGCGCGCGCTGTCAGCGCGAGGGCTGGATGCCGCGGCCCGCCGCCGCGTGCGACGCGGACACCGCGCGCGGGTGCTGGGGTTCGGCGTGGCCACGCAGCTCTGCTTCCTCATCCCGCTCGGCGCCGTCGTCGCGATGCCGGCAGCCGTCGCGGGCTCGACGCTGCTCGCCCGGAGGATGCTCGACACGACCGCCGCCGACACGGCTGACACGACCGCTTGACCCTGTGGTGAGAACACGGTCTGTGATGGGTGCTCACCCATCGAAACGGAGCGTGAGCACCCCATGTCCAGCCCCTACGAGGCCTCCAGGATGTCGTCGCCGGCCTTCCCGAACTCGTCCAGCCCCTGATGGTGGCCCTCGCCGGCGCCATCCCCTACGTCGAGGGCGAGGGCTCCGCGACCCTCGGCATCATCGTGGGCATCAACCCCATCGTCGCCGCGATCGCCGGCGCGACGGGCAACATCCTCTCGGTCCTGCTCGTCGTGCTGCTCGGCTCGCGCGTCCGCGAATCCGTCGTCGCGCGCCGCGCCGCAGCGACGCAGACCGCCGCGCCCGCCCGCGCCGGCGCCTCGACCGGGGCGCTGACGGTCGCGACCGTCGACGAGCAGGCCACCACGGACGACAAGCCCACCCGCCGCACGAAGGGGCAGACGAAGCTCCGCCGCTGGCTCGTGCGTTTCGGCGTCCCCGGAGCGAGCCTGCTCGCCCCGCTCGCCCTGCCGACCCAGCTGACCGCCGCGTTCTTCGTCGCCTCGGGCGTGCGCAAGGGCTGGGTCATGCTCTGGCAGATCATCGCCATCGTGCTGTGGACCGGTGCCGTCGCCGCGGCCGCCACAGGGCTCGTCACCGTCCTCGGATGGTGACATCGCGGCATCCCCTGGATACAGTGACGCGGCGAGGAGGAGCGCATGGCGTGGAGCACGCGGGAACTGGCTGAGCTCGCCGGTACGACGGTCAACACGGTCCGCCACTACCACCGGCTCGGCCTCATGGCCGAGCCGGACCGGCGATACAACGGCTACAAGCAGTACACGGCGGCCGACCTCGTGCGCCTGCTGCGGATCCGGCGTCTGGTCGACCTGGGCGTCCCGCTCTCGCGGGTCCCCGACCTCATTGACGGTGGCACCGCAGGTGAGCGCGAGCTCGACGATCTCGATGCCGAGCTGCAGGCCGGCATCGAGCGACTGCAGCGCGCCCGCGCCGACCTCGCCGCCATCCGTAGCGGCCAGGCGCCCGCGTCGGGCCCGTCGGGCTTCGAGCCGTACGCCGACACGCTCTCGGATGCGGACAGCTCACTGATCCACGTCTTCGGCCGCCTGTACGACGACGAGGCGATGGCCGACGTCCGGAAGATGGTCGGCGAGGACACGACCCCGCCCGAGGTCCGCGCCGAGATCGACGCCCTCGCGGCGGACGCCGGCGACGAGACCGTGCTCCGCCTCGCACGCGCGCTGGCTCCCTCGATCGAGCAGAGCCTGCGCGACTACCCGTGGCTGAGCGATCCGGGCGACCATCTCCCCCGAGGCGAGCGGGTGAGCCAGGAGACCTTCGTCGAGGCGCTGCAGGAGCTGTACAACCCCGCACAGATCCGCGTGCTCGAACTGGCGAGCCACCTCGCGACCGAGCAGATCGCCGCCGCGCAGGCGTCCACCCCAGACGAGACCGCCTCCGGCGCTTGACCCTGTTCCGGGAACAGGGTGTCGACTGAGCACATGATGACGACGAACACCGATCCCGGCGCACCCACGCTCGCCGAGGACCTGCTCCTCCTCCTCTTCCAGCCGCGCCACGGCACGATCGCCGGCGAAGGCACCCTCTTCTACGTCCTCGCCGGCGCCGTCCTCGCCGAGCTCGGCCTCGACGGCAACGTCGAGACCGACACCGCCGGCGCCACCGGCGCACTCCGCATCCGCGCCGTCGCCGACCACCCGCCCGGCGACCCGCTCCTCCGCCCAGCCTGGGACTACGTCACCGACAAGCCGCGCGGCGTCCAGACCGTGCTCGCCGCCGTCGGGCCCGCACTCCGCTCGCCCGTCCTCGAGCGCCTCGAAGACCGCGGCGACATCGCCCGCACCTCACGGAAGCTCCTCGGCCTGATCGACACCACCTCGCTCGCACCCGGCCCGAGCGGCCGGCGCGACGAGCTGATGGCCGGCGTCCGCGCGGTGCTCGTCGACGGCGCGCAGCCCGACGTCCGCACCGCCGCGCTGGCCGCACTGCTGTCCGGCAGCGGGACGCTCCCGCAGTTCGACCGCGAGATCGGCTGGAACAGCGCCGTCATCACTCGCGCGAAGGAGCTCGAGCAGGGCAACTGGGGAGCGGATGCCGCGGCGCAGGCCGTCGCACGCACGGTCGCCGCCACGATCGTGAACAACGTCGTGGTGGCCGCTGCGGTGGCCGGTCGCGCGTAGCCAGCCCGTTGACAGACCCGCATCGGGTTCGGTCATGCTGGGAGCTCGATCGCGCCGCATCGGCGCAGAACGGAGCACCATGCGCCTCGTCCCCCTCGGGTCCACCGACCACCGCGTCCCCAACGTCGTCGCGGGGATGATGCGCATCGAGGAGATGTCCGATGAGGCGATCCGCGAGCTGTACGACGCGTGCCGCGCGGCGGGCGTCGACTTCTTCGACCACGCCGACCTGTACGGCAGCACGCGGCACGGCTGCGAGCGACGGTTCTCCGAGGCGCTCGGTCTGAGCGCCTCGGAGCGGGACGAGATCACGCTGCAGACCAAGACGGGCATCGTGCCGGGCGACTGGCACTTCGACCACTCGTACGAGCACATCGTCACCTCTGCGGAGGAGTCGCTCGAGGCCCTCGGCACCGACCGCATCGACGTGCTCCTGCTGCATCGCCCCGATGCGCTCGTCGAACCCGACGAGGTCGCCCGCGCCTTCGATCACCTCGAGTCCTCGGGCAAGGTCCGAGCCTTCGGCGTCTCGAACCACACGCCGCGCCAGATCGACCTGCTGAAGACCGCCGTGACCCAGGCCATCGTCGCCAACCAGGTGCAGCTGTCGATCACCCACTCGACGATCGTCGCGCAGGGCCTCGCCGCCAACATGATCGGCGAGGAGGACTCCATCACCCGCGACGGCGGCGGACTCGTCGACTACTCGCGCATCAACCGCATCACGCTGCAGGCCTGGTCGCCCTTCCAGAAGGGGTTCTTCGACGGCGTGATGTTCGGCGCCCCCGAGCTGCCCGAGCTGAACGCCCTGCTGGACCGCCTCGCCACGAAGTACGACGTGACGCCGATCGCGATCGCCACGGCCTGGATCACACGGCATCCCGCCCACATGCAGGTCGTGCTGGGGACGACCACGCCGCAGCGAGTGACGGATGCCGCGGCCGGCTCCGACATCCCCCTCACCCGCGCCGAGTGGTATGGCCTCATCTCGGCGGCGGGCCACAAGGTGCCCTGAGCGGATGGCGGACTACGTCATCGAGGGGAGCCGTATCGGCGGCATCCCCGATCTTTACGCCGAACTGAACCGTCTGTTCATGACCGGGGAGGACTGGCAGCTGGGCGCCAGCCTCGACGCGCTGGACGACCTGCTCCACGGCGGGTACGGGGCGCTGGCCGAGGACCACTCTGCGCGGGTCGTCTGGCGCGATTCGGCGCGCAGCCGGCAGGCCCTCGGCGTCGCCGAGACGGAGCGATGGCTGCGCGAGAAGCTGGCACAGCCGGGCACATTCCAGTCCGACACGATCCAGCGTCAGCTCGACGACCTGCGCGCGGGGACCGGCCTGACCTATTTCGAACGGGTGCTCGACGTGTTCGCCGACCACCCGCAGGTCACGCTCGACCTCCGCTGACTCAGGTCTGGCGGCGGATCTTGATCGTCGCGCCGGCGGCGAGGAAGACGAACGCGGCCGCGACCTGGGCAGCGCTCCAGATCGCACCCGAGAACGCGAAGGGGAAGATCGGGTTCCAGATCACCGCGACAGCGAGCATGATCGGCACCCACCACCAGTGCCTCGCCTGCACCGCGAACCATCCGATGATGAGGGCGAGGATCGTGGCGACGAACCGGACGGTGAGGAACCAGTCGCTCTCGAGCAGCGCCGGCGCGACGAACAGGACCGCCGCGGCCAGCAGGCTCGGCGCGAGCGCGTTGCGCTGGTACATCGCGGGTGTCGGCTGCGTGCGGCTCATGAGGCTCCTGGGGACGGGGACGCGCTCTCAGTCTGCCGCACGCGTCGCGCGCGCCCGGCGAGCACGGCGCCACCGACGATCGCAGCGATGACCGACCCGCTGAGGATGCCGATCTTCGCGTGGTCGTCCTCGAGCGATCCGACGCCGTACGACAACTCGCCGACGAGCAGCGCGACCGTGAACCCGATGCCGGCGAGCAGGCCCACGCCGAGCATGTCGCCCCATCGCAGTTCGAACGTCCGCCGCACCGACGGCACCCGCGTGAGCAGGAACACCGCGAGCAGAATGCCGACCGGCTTGCCCACGACGAGCCCCACCAGGATGCCGAGGGTCACCGGATCGCCGAAGGCCGAGACCAGCCCGTCCCAGCCGCCGACGGTCACCCCGGCGGAGAAGAACGCGAACACGGGGATCGCGACCAGCGTCGAGATCGGACCGAAGCGGTCGGCGAAGTGCGCAGTGAACGCATCGTGGATGGGGCTGCCGTCGGCATCCGTCCCCACCTGCACCCGCGCTCGCGGCGTCACCGTCGCGGGGACGGTGAAGGCCAGCAGCACGCCGGCGATCGTCGCGTGCACGCCCGACGCGTGGACGAGCGCCCAGGTGACGATCGCGAGCGGCATCAGCACCCACCAGTGACGGATGCCGCGCCGCACCGCCAGCCCGAACAGGACGAGCGGGACGATCGCCGCCGCGAGCCACACCGGCTGCAGGTCGTCGGTGTAGACGGTGGCGATGATCGTGATGGCGAAGAGGTCGTCGACGACGGCGAGAGTCAGCAGGAAAACGCGGAGCGCGGGCGGCAGGCCTTTCGCGACGACGGCGAACACCGCGATGGCGAAGGCGATGTCGGTCGCCGTCGGGATCGCCCAGCCCCGCACCGCGTCACCGGGCGCGGTCACCGTGAAGGCCGTGAAGATGAGCGCCGGGACGATGACACCGCCGAGCGCGCCGATCACGGGGACCGCGGCGATGCGCGGCGAGCGCAGCCGCCCCGCGACGATCTCCTCTTTGAGTTCGAGACCCACGACGAAGAAGAAGATCGCGAGCAGTCCGTCGGCCGCCCATTGCGCGACGGTCAGGTGCAGGTGGAGCGCCTCGGGTCCGAACGACGTCTCGCGCAGACCGGTGTACCAGGGCGCGGCGGGCGAGTTGGCGAGGACGAGGGCCGCGACGGTCGCAGCCAGCAGCAGGATGCCGCCGAAGGTGTCGGTCTGCACGGTCTGACGGATGCCGCGCCAGATCTCGTGCGGCGCCGTGCGGGAGGAGGGGGAAGTGGACATGACGGATCGCTTTCCGCGTCGGTGATCAGGGGTCGCTGAGGACGCACCGTCGAGCGGTGCGCGTCAGGCCCCCGACGGCGGGCAGCCGGCGATCTCGCCGTGCGCGTTGGTGCCCCATTCGCTCACCCATCCGTTGGTTCCCGGATGCTGCGGTGCGGTGAGGGCGCGGATGCCGATCGCCGACGGCAGCGCGCGCTCGAGGCGGTAGCGGGCCGTGATCGTCACACCTCCATCGTACCGGCGCGGGTCGCGCCTCGACCGGCTGCCTCAGCCGAAACGACGGCCGGCAGGGTTCGTCGGAAGCAGCGTCAGGACGAGCAGGACGATGCCGCCGCCGGGGACGAGGGAGAGGAAGAACAGCGCTCCCGGCAGATTTGCGTCGTGCAGCCGACGCCACGTGAGAGCGGCATCCGGGACGATCGTCGCGACGATGAAGAGGAACAGCAGGATGCCGCCGACCGCGATCAGGGGGCCCGGCTGGCTCTCACCGGTCATCGGGTCGTACGAGACGCCGACGAGCGCGCCGCCGATCATGATGACGACGAGCGCGAGGACGATGAGGAAGTAGGCGAGCCTCATCCACCAGAACTCGCTGAGGCTGGCGCGACCCGTGAAGGTCGCGTACTTCTTCCAGTACCGGACGAACGCCTGCGTGAACGACGCCCCGTAGTGGGGCCATTCGAGGGGCGGCTGGCCCGGGCCCGGGGCGGGCGGCATCGGCTGGCCGTATAGGGGAGGCGGCGGGGGCGGGGCGTAGGACATCGGTTCCTCCAGCGCGGTCGACTGCGTGGGTCCATCGTGGCGGATGCCGGACTTTTTCGTGACGACTTCCGGTCGGATCCCTCTCATGTACAGAGGCGGATCCCCCCGCCCGCACACACACAGAGTTCGCGGATGCCGCACGCAAGACGGACCTCCTCGCGCGGGTCCGGGCGTGGGCGGCATCCGCCTGACTCAGTCGACCTCGGCCTTCGGCCACACGTACGGCAGGTCGTCGGGATCGTCGAAGCCCTGCGCGCGGTAGTACTCGAGGTCTTTGCGGAGCAGGTTCGACCGGTGCGAGCGGTGGACCTCCTCGCGGCCGAACCAGGGCGGCATCCGTACCGTGCCGGACCGGTACTCGGCGCCGTCCTCGGGGATCTCGTCGAGGGTCGCGAGGGTGGACTGCCGGGTCGTGTCGGCGAAGCCGCGCCGGACCCACTCGTCGACCGTGAGGTCCTGGTAGACCATGAGCGCCGCGCGGTGCCCGCGCCACATGGCGACCGCCGGGTGGTGGCGCCAGCCGTAGTCCGGGATCGTGAGCGCGCGCATCACCTGCAGGGTCTCGACGCGCTGCTTGCCGAGCCGCTTCGTGTCGAGCGTGGCCATGCCGCGGGCGAGGTCGGCGTACGGAACGAAGGTCTGCACGTCAGCGGACCTTCCGGATGCGGATGGGTCCCTTCGCGGTCGACGGGTCGACGACCTGCCCCCGCTGCGTGATCTCGACCTCGCCGGCCGCGACGAGTCGCCGCGCGGCGCGGCGGGCGGGCTCCATGAGGTCGCGCCAGTCGTCGCCGCCGACCGCTCTCGCCGCCTCGGACGGGCAGATCGTCGCCGCCGCGGCCCGCGCATCCAGCAGCTCGACGATCGTCCGCGTGAGCTTCTCGTCGACGGGACGGATGCCGCGCTTCCGGCACGCGTCGGAGCAGTACTTCACGTCGTCCCAGTTCTTCTCCCACTTCTTGCGCCACTGGATCTCGCGCCCGCACGAGGCGCACGTCTTGGGTGCCCGGGTGGAAGCCATGCCGCGACGTTACGTCGGAGAGCCGACACGGGCGAAGGGGTTGCGGACGGCGTCACACTCGGGCTGGCAGCGCGGGCACCACCAGGTGCGGCGACGCTCGGGGTCGTTCGCGACCTCGTTGCGGACGAGGATGCGGGTGCCGCACCGCAGGCACGGTCGACCGGCGCGGCCGACGACCCAGTGCGACTCGCCCTTCCGCGTCGACCCGGTGGTCACCTGGTACATCCCCGGCACGGTCGCCGAGATCCGCAGCATCCGCGGCGCCCTCTCGATGAGCGGTGCGAGGTCGACCGATCCGATCGGTGCGAACGGATGCGCGCCGGAGAGGAACGCGGTCTCGTTGACCCACAGGTTGCCGAGCCCTGCCAGGTTGCGCTGGTCGAGGAGCGCCGCGACGAGAGGACGCTCGGGCCGCGATGCGAGCCGGCGCACCGCCTCGGCGGCATCCCAGTCCTCGCGCAGCGGATCAGGACCGAGGTACGCGATCAGCCCGCCCTCGTCCGCCGTCGCCACGAGCTCGACCACCGGCAGATCGACGCCCCAGAGCGTCGATCCGTCGTCGAGACGCATCCGCACGCGCACCCGATGCTCCTCGCGCGACGGGATGCGGCGACCCGGGCGCGTGACCGTCCAACTCCCCTGCATGCGCAGGTGCGTGTGCAGGGTCTGCCCGGTGTCGAAGCGGGTCAGCAGGTGCTTGCCGTGCGTGTCGTACGAGGCGATCGTGTGACCGACGGATGCCGCGGCCAGCCGCAGCCGCAGCCGGAACACACTGTCGCCCTCCGGCATCCGTCTCCCCATCCCCGTGTCGCTCCAGCCGAACCACGAGTCACCACCCGCGTGCCGAATCACCACCCATCGTCATGCATTCCGGTGGTGATTCGGCCGTTGAGTGGTGACTCGGCGCTGCGGAGTCGCGCACGAGCACGTCGGCACGTGCGAGACGGGCCGTCCGGGGTTCAGCCGGCGGCGCGCAGCCAGACCGTCGTCGCGCCGGGCAGCCGGTCACCCTCGAGCTCGGCGCTCGCGAGCAGCACTTCACCCGCGGGCAGATCGGCCGGCTCGTCGCCGAAGTTCGTGACCACGGTCCACCCGTTCGGTCGCGAGAACGCGAGCACGTCGTCGCGTCCCGTCTCGAGCCAGGTCAACTCCTCCGCCGTCTGCAACTCGTGACGCAGCTCCAGCGCACGGCGGTAGAGGTTCAGGGTCGACGCAGGGTCGTCCTCCTGCGCCTCGACCGACATCGCGCCGAACCACTCCGGCTGCGGCAGGTGCGATCCGCCCGAGCCGAAGCCGAACGACGAGCCGGACGCGGTCCAGGGGATCGGCACCCGGCATCCGTCCCGCCCCTTGTCCTCGCCGGGGCTGCGGAAGAACGTCGGGTCCTGCCGCTCGTCATCGGGGATGTCGGCGACCTCCTGCAGCCCGAGCTCCTCGCCCTGGTAGACGTAGGCCGAGCCCGGCAGCCCCAGCACGAACGTGCTCGCCGCGCGGGCGCGCTGCAGGCCGGCCTCAGCGTCGAGCGCAGGCTCGGCGCCGCCCGAGAGCAGCCACTCGTTGCCGTGCTTGCGCGACGGGCGGCCCGAGGCGTCCCGCTCCGGATGCGGCAGCCCGTACCGCGTCGCGTGCCGGACGACGTCGTGGTTCGAGAGGACCCACGTCGTCGACGACCCCGACGAGGCGGCGAGCGCGAGGTTGTCGGCGACGATCCGCCGGAACTGGCTCGCGTCGAAGTCGGCCTCGAGCAGGTCGAAGTTGAACGCCTGGCCGAGACTCTCGGCGCTTGCGTACAGCGGGATGCGCGACGAATCGACCCACGCCTCGGCGACGGCGGTGCGCGGCGGGTCGTAGGAGTTGAACACCCGACGCCACTCGGCGTACACCTCGTGCACGTCGTCGCGGTCGATCATCGGATGCTGCCCGTCGCGCGGCATCGCGTCGAGCTCGGCCTGCGTGGGGAGCTCCTCGGGCAGGTCCTTCGTCAGCATGTGCGCGACGTCGATACGGAACCCGTCGACGCCCCGGTCCGACCAGAAGCGCAGCGTCCGCACGAAGTCGGCCCGCACCTCGGGGTTCGACCAGTCGAGGTCGGGCTGCTCCACGGCGAAGTTGTGGAGGTACCACTGCCCGTCCTCGACGCGCTCCCACGCCGAGCCGCCGAAGGCCGACGTCCAGTCCGCGGGCGGCTCCTCGCCGTTCTCACCCTTGCCGTCGCGGAAGATGTACCGCGCCCGCGCCGCCGAGCCGCGCCCGGCGGCGAGCGCCTCCTGGAACCACGCGTGTCGGTCGGACGTGTGGTTCGGCACGATGTCGATGACGACCTTGATACCCGCCTCGTGGAGGGCGGCGATGAGCGCGTCCGCGTCGTCGAGCGTGCCCAGCCGCGGATCCACGTCGCGGTAGTCCGCCACGTCGTAGCCGCCGTCGGCCAGGTCGGACGGGTAGAACGGGCTCATCCAGATCGCATCGACGCCGAGTTCCTTCAGATAGGGCACCCGGGAGCGGATGCCGCGAAGGTCGCCGATGCCGTCACCGTCGGCATCCGCGAAGCTGCGGGGATACACCTGGTAGACGACCGCCTGCCGCCACCATTCGGGCAGCTCGGCGTCGGTGAGGTCGGCGGTCTCGGGTGCGGTCTGCACGTCGGAGGTCACGAGGGTCCTTTCGAGGTTGCGGTGGTCGATCAGCCCTTGACGGCGCCCTGCGTCACGCCCTCCATCACCCAGCGCTGGGTGAAGAGGTACGCGAGGATCGCGGGGGCCATGGCCATCAGGTACGACGCGAACGCGACGTTGTAGTTGTTGCTGAACTGCGTCTGGAACAGGTTCTGCCGCACCGGGAGCGTCTGCATCGACGGGTCCGAGATGATGAGCGACGGCAGCATGAAGTCGTTCCACGCGTAGAGGAAGGCGAAGATGCCGACCGTCGCGCTCATCGGGGCGAGCAGCGGGAAGATCAGCTTCCAGAACGTCTGCCACGTCGTCGCGCCGTCGATGCGCGCGCTCTCCTCGAGCTCGAGGGGGATCGAGCGCAGGAACGCCGTGAACAGCAGCACGCTGAAGCTCAGCTGGAACATCGTCGCGAGCAGGATGACACCCACGGGGTTGTCGAGGCCGAGGCGTCCGGTCAGCTGGATCTGCGGCAGCGCGACGACGGGGAACGGGATGAACATCGCCGCCAGCAGGTAGAAGAACGAGTAGCGGAAGAGCTTGCGGTCCCAGTTGCGGACGATCGCGTACGACGCGAACGCGGCCAGGATGATCGTCGCGACCACCGTCCCCGCCGTGACGAAGAACGAGATCGCGGCGCCGACGGGGAACTGCGTGAGGTTCCACGCCTGCACGAACCCGTCGAAGCTGAACGGGGCCGGCAGCGAGAACGCGTTGCCGTCGACGGCCTGCCCCGTCGTCTTGAGCGACATCGAGATGGTGACGTACAGCGGCAGGAGCACGGTGACCGAGCAGAGGAAGAGGATGACGGTGCCCGACCAGTTGGGGCGCTCGGCGCCCGTCTTGCGCCGACGACGCGGCGGTTCGGTGGGGCGGTCGGGGGCGGTGACGGCGTCGGCCTGTTCGAAGGCGAGCGCGGGCTGCGTGGTGGACATCAGGCCTTGTTCCTTCCCCGCGTGAGCGAGAGCTGGAGGAGAGAGAGGAGGACCGCGACGATGAAGAAGATCGTCGCGTTGGCCATCTGGTAGGCGTAGTCGCCGCCGTTGAAGCCCGCGATGATCGTCATCGCGACGCTGCGCGTCGCGGTTCCGGGACCGCCGCCGGTGAGGCCGACGATGATGTCGTACGCGTTGAGGAAGCCCTTGAAGCCGAGGATCACGTTGATGACGACGTACCCGGCGACGAGCGGAATGGTGATGCGCAGCAGCTGCTGCCGCTTGGACGCCCCGTCGATGTCGGCCGCCTCGTACACGTCGCCCGGCACCGACAGCAGCCCGGCGATGTAGATGAGGAGCGTGCCCGGGATCGCCTGCCACGCGGTGACGATGACGATCGCGATCCAGGCGAGGTCGGGGTTCGCGAGCAGGCTCTCTTGCAGCCATGGGACCCCGAGCGCCGACCCCGCCGAGGGCAGCGAGTTCGAGAACAGGAAGTTGAAGACGTAAGCGATGATGATGCCCGAGATGACCATCGGGATCACGAAGATCGTCCGGAGGCCCGTCTTGAAGCGGATGCGGGAGGTCAGGCCCACGGCCAGCAGGAACGCCGCGATGTTGACGACGATGACCGTCGCCACCGCGAAGCCGGCCGTGAACAGGTAGCTCTGCAGGATCGCGGGATCGCTGAACAGGGCGATGTAGTTCGTGAATCCGATGAAGTTCCACTCTCCCAGCCCGATCGAGTCGGTCAGGCTGAAGAAGATGCCGATGATCCCGGGGACGGTGATCGCCAGGGTGAACAACAGCACCGTCGGCAGCAGGAACAGGTAGTAGATCGGTTCGACGCGTTTGCTGCTGCGCCGACGCGTGCGGTCGCCCTGCGTCAGGAGGGTCGTCGTCGACCCGGTGGTGGTGGTCATCGCGTGGCCTCCTCAGCCTCGTCGGTGAGGACGGGCTGGCGGAACGCGAGCCGCGACCAGTCGCTGTCCATGGTGGCGAACGTCTGCGCCGGGTCCTGCCCGAACACCAGCGCCTGCGCGTAGGCGAAGACGGGGATCGTCTTCGGCACGAGGACGGACGGGCCCTGGTAGATGGCGCCGGCGTCGTAGAACTCCTGCATGCCCTGGACCCGCGGGTCGTCGGGCGGAGCGGCATCCGTCGTCGGCGCGAAGCCGAGCTGGGACTCGTTGTACGCCTCGATGATCTCGGGCTGGTACAGGTACTCGAGGAAGTCCCGCGCCGCGTCCTTCTTCGTGGAGGCGTCGGGGATCATGGCCGCGAGGTCCATGTTCACGCGGATCGCGCGGTCGTCGGGGTCGTCGGTCATCGGCAGCGGGAACGTGCCGAGGGGCGCGTCGGGCGCGGTCTTCGCGATCTCGCTGAAGGCCCAGGGCCCCTGCAGGTACATCGCCGCCTGGCCCTCGCCGAACGCGAGGTTGCCGTCGCCGTAGGCCCGGCTGTCGGCATCCTCGTTCGTGTACTCGGTGGCCAGCTGCAGCATCTTCTCGGCCGGCCCCGTGAAGTCCTTCTCGAACGAGACGTCCGAGGACCCGTCGACGTCGGCGCCTTCGGCGGCCAGCCCGTCGAAGAAGTCGATGACGTCGATGGAGCCGCCGATCGCGTAGTCGTACCAGCCCTGCGCGACCGTCCAGTCGTCCTTGAACGTGCCGTAGAACGGCGTGACGCCGGCGGCTTCGAGCGCGTCGCACACGGCGATGAGCTCGTCCCACGTCGTGGGGACCTCGAGCCCGTTCTCCTCGAAGATCTGCGTGTTGTAGATCACCGACGAGGCCATCACCGAGTACGGCAGGGCGCTCGTGCGGCCCTCGCAGTTGCCGTACTGCTCCATGAGCGGCTGCAGATCCTCGCGCACGGTGGCCGCGGCATCCGTGTCACCGAGATCGCTGAGCGCGCACCGCTGGACGAAGCGAGCGACCTCGTAGTTGTAGTTGGCCAGCATGATGTCGGGCGGGTTGCCGCGCACGAAGCTCGCCGAGACAACGTCGACGCCCGACGTGTCCATCTCGACCGTGACGGCATCCTGCGAGGCGTTGTAGTCCTTCACGACGTCCTGCATGAACGTCAGCGCCTCGCGTTTGCTGAAGGTGAAGCGGATGGTCTCGCGGCCGTCGGCGGAACAGCCGGCCAGGGTCGCGGCGCCGAGGGCGGCGACGGCCAGCGCGGCGGCCGCCCGCCGGCGGCGGGGAGTGGTCGATGACATGTGTATCCGATCGCGTCGTTGCGGACGAAGTTCTCACTCAGGAGGTGATGCGGCGATTATATTTAGTCGCCAAATCAATGTGATGCAGGCAATATTGCAGGGCGCGTCCCGAAAGGTCAAGACCCCGATGTCGACACTCGCCTCCTCCCCGGCACGGCCTGCCAGTCAGGACGCCGTGCTCGCTTTCGCGTGGGACTCCTCGGAGTTCACCGCGACAGAGGCCCTGCAGTCCACGGGGTTGACGCGGTCGACCACGATCGAAGCGACCGGTGCGCTCGTCGCGCGGGGCCTCTTGCGCGAACTGCCGAACGCCCGCCTCGCCGGCGATTACCGCAAGGGACGACCCGCCCGGCGCTTCGCCTTGCGCGAGGACGCCGCCGTCGTCGTCGGTGTCGACGCCGGCCACGAGCACGTGTCAGTGACGGTCGCCGACCTGCGCGGAACGCGGATCGCGGATGCCGATGCGCGCCTCGTCCTGGACCGCGACGACGGTCCCGCACGCGCGGCGATCGTCGCGGAGACGATCGACCGCGCCCTCGCCGCCGCGGACGTCACGCGGACCGACGTGCTCGCGGTGTGCGCCGGGGTGCCGGCGCCGGTCGACCGCACGGGGCGGTCGCCGCGGCATCCCACCCGCTTCTGGGAGCGGATGAACCCCGACCTCGCCGACGTCCTGTCGTGGGCGCCGATCGTGCGCATCGAGAACGACGCCTCGCTCGCCGCCGTCGCCGAAGGGTCGGTCGGCGCCGCGAAAGGATGCCAGGACTACATCGCGCTGCTGGCCGGATCGCGCCTGGGCGCCGGCGTCGTCGTCGACGGTCGCCTGCTGCGCGGCAGCCACGGCGGTGTCGGCGAGATGGTCGCGTTCGACCACGTCGACGGCGTGCACGGGGCCGAGGGCCTCGGCCATCGCGTGGCCGCGTGGGCGGCCGAACTCGCGCAGTCCGGTGAGGCGACGGCGGGGTTCCGCGACGTCGCGCCGGAATCGCTCGACGCGCGGACGGTGCTCGCGATGGCCGCGCAGGGGGATGCCGATGCCCTCCGCATCGTCGACCGGGTGGGCCTCGCGCTCGCCCGCATCGTCAGCGTGCTGGGCAGCATGTTCGACCCCGAACGGGTCGTCGTCTCGGGGGCGATCGCCGACGGCGTCGCTGAGGTGGTCGCCGCCGCGCGGCGCTCGCTGCCGACCGACCTCGACCTGCCCGCGCCCGAGCTCGTCGCCTCGACGCTCGGCGGCGAGGTCGTCGTGACCGGTGCGGTCGCCGCCGCCGTCGCGTCGGCCCGCGAGCGGGTGCTCGACGTGTGGGGCGCCGCCGGCTGAACAGGACGGCCGCGTGTGGGTCGGTGCGGCATCCGTCGCCGAATCACCATCCGGCTGCCGAATCACCACCCGTGTGGCGACATCTGCGAGGTGACTCGGCACGGGTGTGGTGATTCGGCGGAGAGGGGCGGCGCGCGGGGGGCGACGCCGGTTCAGCGTGCGCCGCGGCGGGGGTCCTGGCCGGAGCGGGTGTACGCGCGCCAGAGGATGCGCGCGTGGCGCTCCTTCGCGCGCTCGACGCCCGCCTCATCGCCGCGGGCGGCGGACCACCACTCGGCGAAGCGCTCGCGCATCGCGCTGAGGACGATGTCGAGTCCGGCGTGCGGCGGCGGGGGGACGACCGCCTCCTCGGCCGGCATCCGTCCCTTCGGGGCGAGTGAGTCGTTCGCGTGCTTCACGATGAGGTCGGCGGCACCCACGGCGTGCGCGTTGATGATCGAGTGCGCAGCTCCCCGGATCTCCCAGCGGCGCGCGCGCCGGGCCACAGCGACGAGCCGGGAGTGGAACCGGCGCGGGGAGGTCGCGTCGTACTCGCCGCGGATCAACAGGACGGATGCCTCGACGAGCGGCATCCGCTCGATCAGCCGGTACCGCAGCAGATGCGGGAGGACCTGCACGAAGTAGACGAAGCCGCAGAGGACGTACGCCGACAGCGCCGTCATGGCTAGGTGGAACGTCTCGCGGGTGGCGGACTGCGCGAAGCGGAGCGCGACGATCGGGAGCGACGACTCCTGGTCGTTGACCACGGGGCTCACGAGCACGGCGTGACGCAGCTGCGGCCGGCGGATGAGCACCTCGGTGACGACCTGCGTGCCCATCGAGTGGCCGATGATCACGGGGTCGTCGAGCCCGTAGTGGTCGAGCACCTCCTCGACCCGATCGGCGAAGAACTCGGCGGTGGGCTGGTCACCGGGGCGCGGCATCCCGGCGAAACCCGGCAGGTCGAGGGCGAACACGTCGCCGTGCTCGGCGAGCGACGGGGCGAGGAACTCGAAGTAGGTCGCCGCGACCCCGACCCCCGCGACCAGCACGAACGGGCGGCCGCCGTCGCCCGCGGTGGTCTCGACCCGCGTGACCCGCGTGCGGCGATCGCCGTGGCCGACGTGCTCGACGTCGACGTCGGGGGCGTCCTCTGTCGCGGGCATGCCCCCAGGATGCCAGGTCGCGCGCGCCGCTAGCGCAGGGCCGCACCGCGCACAAGCGGTGGGGATCGGTCCGCGGCGTTCCTACGCTGGCGCCATGCTGCGCCACCTCGTCATCGTGCTGGGCGACCAGCTCGACCACGAGTCGAGCGCGTTCGACGACTTCGACGCGGCTCGCGATGCCGTCTGGATGGCGGAGGTCGCCGAGGAATCCGAGCACGTGTGGAGCACGAAGCAGCGCACTGCCGTCTTCCTCGCCGCCATGCGCCACTTCGCCGCCGAACTGACGGATGCCGGGCGCCCCCTCCACTACGCGAAGCTCGACGCCCGCGGGACCCGGGGCTCGCTCGCCGAGCAGCTCGCCGCCGACCTCACCAAGCTGAAGCCCGAGGCGCTCATCGTGACGGAGCCCGGGGAGTGGCGTGTGCGGGAAGCGCTCCGCGAGGTCGCCGAGACCACCGGCATCCCGCTGGAGATCCGTGAGGATCGTCACTTCTTCAGCACCGTCGCGGAGTTCGACGCGCACGCCGAGGGCCGCACGTCGCTGCGGATGGAGTACTTCTACCGCGAGATGCGCAAGAAGCACGGCGTGCTGATGACGACGCGCGGCCAGCCCGTCGGCGGGCAGTGGAACTACGACGCCGACAACCGCAAGGCGTTCCCGAAGCAGGGCCCGGGCCTCGTGCCGCCGCGCGCCCGGTTCGAGCCCGACGAGATCACCCGGGACGTCATCGCGCTGGTCGAAAAGCGGTTCGGCGACCACCCGGGCTCGCTCGACTCGTTCGCGTGGCCGGTGACTCGGGCGCAGGCGCTCGAGGCACTCGACCTGTTCGTCGCCGAGCGGCTGCCAGGCTTCGGCGAGACACAGGACGCGATGTGGCCAGGGGAGCCGTGGCTGTGGCACGCGCACCTGTCGTCGTCGATGAACCTGAAAATGCTGACGCCGCGCGAGGTCGTCGCCGCGGCCGAGGCGGCGTACCGGGCGAAGGAGGCGCCGCTCGCGGCCGTCGAAGGATTCATCCGCCAGATCCTCGGCTGGCGTGAGTACGTCCGCGGGATCTACTGGACGCAGATGCCCGTATACCTCGAACGGAATGCGTTCGAGGCGTTCGAGCCGCTCCCGGACTTCTACTGGACCGGCGACACCGCGATGGCGTGCCTGCAGGACGCGATCGGCACGACGCTCGAGAACGGCTACGCACACCACATCCAACGCCTCATGGTGACGGGGCTCTACGCGATGCTGCTCGGCGTCGACCCGAAAGAAGTCCACGCCTGGTACCTCGCGGTGTACGTCGATGCGGTCGAGTGGGCGGAGCTGCCGAACACCCTCGGGATGAGCCAGTACGCGGACGGCGGACTGATGGGCAGCAAGCCGTATGCCGCGACCGGCAAGTACATCGATCGCATGAGTCCGTACTGCAAGACCTGCCCGTTCGATCCCGCGAAGCGGATCGGCGACGACGCGTGCCCGTTCACGACACTGTACTGGGACTACCTCATCCGGCACGAGGAGCCGCTCGCCGCCAACCACCGCATGTTACTGCAGGTGAAGAACGTCTCGCGCCTGGACGACGAGGAGATCGCCGCCATCCGTGAGCGCGCCGACGCGATCCGTGCCGGCGACATCCCCGTGCCGCTCAGCTGAAGAAGGAGACACTATGACCTCGACCGACATCGCCCTCGTCACCGGTGCCCGCGGCGGCGTCGGCAGCGCCCTCGTCGTCCGGCTGCGGGCGCGCGGGCTGCGGGTCGCCGCGGTGGGGCGGGATGCCGCATCCCTCACCGCCGTCGAGGCGGACGCGCACATCGAGGCCGACGTGACGACGCCCGAGGGTGCCGCCGCCGCACTCGAGGGGTGCCGGTCTGAGCTGGGTGACGCGCCGGCCTGGCTCGCGCACGCGGTCGGCAGCACGCTCATCACGCCGCTGCACCGCACGAAAGCCGACGCGGCGCGCGACATCCTGCGGGTGAACCTCGAGAGCAGCATCTGGATCCTGCAGGCCTGGCTCGAGGCGACCGGCAAGGAGCCCGGCGCCGCGGTGTTCGCGAGCTCCGTCGTCGCGCGAATCGGCGTCGCGAACCACGAGGCGATCGCCGCAGCGAAGGGCGGTGTCGAGGCGCTCGTGCGCAGCGCCGCCGCGACGTATGCGAGCCGCGGCATCCGGGTCAACGCGGTTGCTCCGGGCATGACCGACACCCCCCTGACGGCCGGGATGCTGAGCGTCCCGATGCAGCGGGAGGGCGCCGAGAAGCAGTACCCGCTGGGCGGGGTGCAGAGCGCCGACGACGTGGCGGCGGTCATGGACTGGCTGCTGTCGGCGGATGCCGCCCGCATCACCGGTCAGGTGATCCCCGTCGACGGCGGGTTCACGACCATCCGCCCGCTCGTGAAATAGGTCAGCGAGTCACGACGTAGACGTCGTCATCGTTGCGCGTGACGGCGAGCGCGTCGTCGGCGTCGCCCGAGTAGACCGGCCACGCGCCGCCCGTCGAGCAGAAGTCGACCCGATCGCGCGGGAGTTCGCCCGCGTCGATCCCGTCCGCCGTCACGACAACGAGCGCCTGGGCGTCGTCGCGGTCCGAGAGGTCGGGAACCGCCTTCGCGTCGACGTCGAGCCGGGCAGCGACATCCGCTGGGGTCTCGTACGGACAGGCGACCGTGAACCGCTTCGCCCCCTCCTCGGGGAGCAGGTCGGTCACGGTGAGGGTCGACCCCGCCGCGACCGTGCCGAGCACACGCTCCTCGATGTCGCTCGACGTCGGCGCGCACGCCGTGGTCAGGCCGGCGGCGAGGAGGGCGAGGGACAGGGCGGCGAGTGCGCGGTTCATGCTTCCTGTCTACGGGGATGCCGCGCCGCGATCATCGGCCTCGCGAGGCATCCGTGTCCGTCGGAAGGATGACGCTGGTCGTCAGCCCTGCTCGAGCACGCGCTTGGCCTTCGCGAGCGACGCCGTGAGCGTGGAGCGCACCTCGCCGGCGATCATCGCCTGCGCGAGGCGCATGACGCCGGTCGGTTCCGCCTCGATGCGCACCCTCACGAGGGTCGCACCGTTCGCATCGGCGAACGTCAGCTCCGACGAGGTCGCCATGACGCCGCTGGTGCTGGTGATCGCCATGCGGGTGCCCGGTTCGTACCCGGTCACGCGCCAGTCGAACGCGAACTCGCGCCCGACCGCCCGCATCCGGGTGTGCAGTGTCGACCCCACGCCGACGGGCGGAGGCGAGGTCAGTTCCTCCGAGATGACCGACTCATCCCATCGGGCGCGCCCCTCGGTGAAGAAGGCGAACACCTCGTCCACCGGGCGGTCGATCGTGACGGACTCGGCGACGGTGAACATGTCCTCACCCTAGGTGGGATCCGATGGGGGTCGACGCGTGCGGCGTCTCGGGGGGAGCATCCCGGCACCGAGCGCGAAGATGACGAGGAACACACCGAGCAGCCTCAGCGCGCAGGCGCGGCGGCCGTGGGGCGCCTGTCGCGGCCTCGGCCGTTCACCGATGCAACAGATCCGAGGCGACACGCCGGGGACGGATGCCGGAGCGCGGCGTGTCGCGCGGCATCCATTGCATCCGTGAACACCCTGCCCGCGAACACGCCACGGGCGCGCGCCTCAGCCCCGCCCCACCGCCTGGAACCCGCGCAGCCGCAGACTGTTCGTCACCACGAACACCGACGACAGCGCCATCGCTGCGGCGGCCACGAGCGGGTTGAGCAGCGCGGCCATCGCGAGCGGGATCGCGGCGACGTTGTACGCGAACGCCCAGAACAGGTTGCCCTTGATGATCCCGAGGGTCCGCCGCGCAAGGCGCACCGCATCGGCGACGACGAGGGGATCGCCCGAGACGACGGTGATGTCGGATGCCGCGATCGCCGCATCCGTCCCGCCACCCATCGCGATCCCGAGGTCGGCAGCGGCGAGCGCCGCGGCATCGTTGACACCGTCGCCGACCATCGCCACGACCCGGCCTTCGCCCTGCAGCCGGCGGATCGCGTCGAGCTTGCCCGCCGGAGTCACCCCGGCCTCGACGCGGGAGATCCCGACCTCGGCGGCGACCCGCGCTGCCGAGGAGGCGGTGTCGCCGGTCAGCAAGATCGGCTCGAGCCCGAGCTCGCGGAAGCGGGTGATCGCCGCGGCGCTCGTGGGCTTCACCCTGTCGGCGACGACGATCGCACCGAGGTACTCCCCATCCCGGGCGACGGCGACGACCGTCCCCTCGGGCAGATCCGCAGGCACGGCGACGGCCCACTGCTCCGCGAGCCACGACGGACGCCCGGCGACGACCGCCGCTCCCGCCACGACACCCTGCACGCCGAACCCGGCGTGCGACTGGAACGACTCGACACCCCCCGGCGTCGACGCTGCCACGATCGCCCGCGCGACGGGGTGCTCCGACCCCGACTCGACCGCCGCCGCGACGGCGAGCAGCTCCTCGCGCGAGACGCCCGAGGGCAGCACCTCGGTCACGCTCATGCGTCCGGTCGTGACGGTGCCGGTCTTGTCGAGCACGATCGTGTCGACGGTGCGGGTCTGCTCGAGCACCTGAGGTCCACGGATCAGGATGCCGAGCTGCGACCCGCGCCCGGTCCCCACCAGCAGCGCGGTCGGGGTCGCGAGACCCAGCGCGCACGGGCAGGCGATGATGAGCGTCGCTACCGCCGCGGTGAACGCGAGCTCCCACGGCGCGCCGGCGATCGTCCAGCCGACGAGGGCGACGAGCGCGAGGGCGATCACGACGGGGACGAAGACGGCCGAGACCCGGTCGGCGAGGCGCTGCACCTCGGCCTTGCCGGTCTGCGCCTCTTCCATGAGCCGCCGCATCCTCGCCAGCTCGGTGTCGGCACCCACCCGGGTGATCTGCACCTCGAGGCGTCCGCCGACGTTGATCGTCGCGCCGACGACACGGGAACCCTCCGCGACCTCGACGGGCATCGACTCACCCGTCAGCATGCTCGCGTCGACGCTGCTCATCCCCGCGGTGACGAGTCCGTCCGACGGGATCTTCTCACCGGGGCGGACGACGACCGTGTCGCCGACGACGAGCTGCGACACCGGAACGCGCGTCTCGACACCGTTCTGCAGCTTCGCGGCATCCGTCGCCCCGAGTTCGAGCAACGCGCGCAGCGCCTCGGACGACGCCCGCTTCGCGCGGGCCTCGATGTAGCGCCCGGCGAGGATGAAGACGGTGACGAGCGCGGCGACCTCGAGGTAGATCTCGTGCCCGCCCGCCCGCGGCGCGCCGACGAGCGTGAAGGACATCGTCATACCGGGCATCCCCGCGCCGCCGAAGAACAGGGCGTACAGCGACCAGCCGAACGAGGCGATCACGCCGAGGCTGATGAGGGTGTCCATCGTCGCGGCGCCGTGGCGCAGGTTGACGGCCGCGGCCCGGTGGAAGGGCCACGCGCCCCACACCGCGACGGGAGCCGCGAGGGTCAGCGCGAGCCACTGCCAGTACTCGAACTGCAGCGCCGGGATCATCGACATCAGCGCGACCGGCAACGACAGGGCGGCGCTGATCAGCAGACGATTGCGGAGCGGCTTCGTCTCGTCATCCGCCTCCGTCGTCTCGGGCTCGGGTGCGGGCACCGTCGCCGCGTAGCCGGCAGCTTCGACCGTCGCGATGAGCTGCGCCGTCTCGACGCCCTCGGCACGCACGCGCGCCTTCTCGGTGGCGTAGTTGACGGATGCCTCGACCCCGGGCAGCTTGTTGAGCTTGCGCTCGATCCGGGTGGCGCACGAGGCGCACGTCATCCCGGAGATGTCGAGTTCGACGTCGGTGGCGCTCACGCCGACACCCGGGTGTATCCGGCCTCCTCGATGGCGGCGGTCAGGGCGTCGTCGTCGAGGGGGGTCGCGCTGTGCACGGTGACGTGCGAGGTGCCGCCGGCGACGAGGTCGACGGTCACGGCCTCGACGCCGTCGATCTCGGAGAGCTCCTCGCGGACGCTCGCGGCGCAGTGGCCGCAGGTCATACCGGTGACGAGCAGTTCCTCGGTGACAGCGGATGCCGGGGCGGCAGGCGTCGCGGATGCGGAGACGTCGGTGAGGCCCAGCTGGATGCGTTCGGTCATGGTGTTTCCTCCAGGTTCAGGAGCGGGTTCAGGAGCGGACGAGACGGGCGATCGCGTCGTTCGCCTCGCGGATCTTGTCGGCGGCGACCTGACCGCCTTCGGCGCTCGCCTCGGCGACGCAGTGGCTGAGGTGGTCGGCGAGCAGCGAGAGCGCGACGGTTTCGAGCGCCTTCGTCGCCGCGGACACCTGCGTGAGGATGTCGATGCAGTACTTGTCCTCGTCGACCATGCGGGCGATGCCGCGCACCTGTCCCTCGACGCGGCGCAGCCGCTTCTGCAGGTCGTCCTTGTTCGCGTCGTAACCGTTCACGACGGATACGGTACCCCCCTAGGGTATGTAAGTCAAGGCGTCTGGGGCCACGGCATTCCTTCCCCTGTCACAACGCGCCGCGCGGAGCCGCACTTTGCGACAGGTGAGCGGATGCCGCGGCCGCGGTCGCGGTCCCCAGACTCCGGGTCAGGCCCCTTCGACCTCGTCCGACACGAGCGTCAGGTGCTCGCGCGCCGACGCCTCGGCATCCGCGCCGCGCCCGTCGTGGATCGCTTGCGCCGTCGCGAGGTGCGCTTCGAGCGTGCCGACGCGCGGCACTCCGGGCGTGAGTCCTCGGACGGCCCGGCCACGCAGGATCTCGGCGATCGGGTCGCTGAGCTTCACGAAGAGAGGATTGCCCGACACGCGCAGCAGAAGCCGGTGATAGGCGATGTCGGCATCCAGGTACTCGGGCGAGTCGCCGAGGCCCTTCCCGCCGAGATCGCTGAGCAGCGTCGCCCAGCGGAGCAGCTCCTCGCGTTCGACCGGGTCGGCGCGCTCCGCCGCCAGGCGGGCGGCAACCGGCTCGACCGCGATGCGCAATTCGGTGAGCTCGATGAGGACATCCCGCCGGCGCGAACTGTCGAGCGACCATTCGATGATGTCGGCGTTCAGCACGTCCCACTCCGCGAGAGGGCGGACGACGATCCCGACCCGGCGACGCGAGGTGAGCAGCCCGTGCGTCTCGAGGACGCGCACTGCCTCGCGGACGACGGTTCGGGACGCAGCGAACGTCTCCTCGAGACCCGCCAAGGTCAAACCGGTGCCCGCGGGCAATTCTCCCCCCACGATGCGTCGACCAAGGGTCTCGACGATGTGGGCATGGGATGCGGTGGTGACGGGCGTGGGCATCGGTGTCCTTCGTTGCGAGTGTCACGTTACCCGCCCCGCGCGGCGTCGTTGGATGGCCGCGACAAAAGTACTACCAATCGCTTGCGAAAAGTACTACCTATGTGGCACGGTGGGTGCGCTGCCGGGAAAGGCCCCGGCACCGGGACGATTCACTGGAGAACACACCCATGGACGAGTGGACGCAAACACTCGGAGCAGTGCCCCTGCTTCTGATCGCGGCCGGAGCGGTCGCCCTGATCCTGCTGCTCATCATCAAGGTCCGCCTGCACGCGTTCATCGTGCTCGTGCTGGTCTCGCTGCTGACCGCGCTGGCCACCGGCATCCCGGTCGGCAGCATCGGAAAGGTGCTGATCGACAGCTTCAGTTCGACGGTCGGCACGGTCGCGCTCCTCGTCGGCTTCGGAGCGATGCTCGGCGCCCTCATCGAGAGCTCGGGCGGCGCCCGCGTGCTGGCCGAGAAGATGGTCTCGGTCTTCGGTGAGAAGCGCGCTGCCATCGCCCTGAGCGTCGCGTCGCTCCTCATGGGCTTCCCGATGTTCTTCGACGCCGGGCTCGTCGTCATGCTGCCGATCATCTTCGCCGTCGCCCGCCGCATCGGCGGCAAGCACATGCTGCTCTACGGCATCTCGGCCGCCGCCGCGTTCTCGGTCATGCACGTCTTCGTGCCGCCGCACCCCGGTCCCATCACGGCGAGCGAGACCTACGGCGCCAACCTCGGGCTCGTGCTTCTCATCGGTCTCGTCGTGGCGATCCCGACGTGGTACCTCAGCGGTTACCTCTGGGCGCGCTTCATCGACCGCCGCATCCCGCTCGCCATCCCGCGCCTGTTCGGCGAGGACGTCGAGCCCACGAACCCGCCCAAGGCCGGGACCGTCATCGGCGTCATCGCCATCCCGCTCGTCTTGATCCTCCTGAACACCGGGTCCGCCGCGCTCGTCTCGTCGGGAGCCGTCGACGGCACCGCCGTCTGGGTCCAGGCGCTCGGCCTCATCGGCACGAGCCAGGTCGCCCTGCTGATCGCCGTCCTCGTCGCCCTGTTCGTCCTCGGCACCCGCCGCGGCGTCGGAGGCAGCGCGCTCGACAAGGTCGTCGAGTCCGCCCTCGGACCGATCTGCTCGGTCGTCCTCATCACCGGCGCCGGCGGCATGTTCGGCGGCGTCCTGCGCGCCTCGGGCATCGGCGACGCGCTGTCTGACTCGCTGGCCTCGATCGGCGTCCCGGTCATCTTCGCCGCCTACATCATCGCCCTGCTCCTCCGCGTGGCGCAGGGCTCGGCGACCGTCGCCCTCGTCACCGCGGCGGGCCTCGTCGCACCGGCCGTCGTGTCGGGCGGCTTCAACCCGCTGCAAGTCGCCTGTATCGTCCTCGCCACCGCGGCGGGCTCCGTCTTCGCGGGTCACGTGAACGACTCGGGCTTCTGGCTCGTCGGCCGCCTCATGGGTATGGACGTCAAGACCACGCTCAAGACGTGGACCGTGCAGCAGGCCCTCGAGTCGCTCGTCGGCTTCCTCATCGTGCTCGGGATCTTCGGCCTGGTGTCCCTTGTCTGACCTCTTCGACCTGACCGGCCGCCTGGCCCTCGTGACGGGATCGTCGCGGGGGCTCGGGCAGAGCCTCGCCGTGGGCCTCGCGGATGCCGGGGCCCGCGTCATCGTGCACGGCCGCGACGCCGAGGCGGTGGAGCGCAGCGCCGACGCGATCGCCGAGCACACCGGCATCCGTCCCGAGACGACCCTGTTCGACGTGACGGATGCCGCGGCCGTCGAGGCCGCGATCGGTGAGCTCATCGAGCGGGTCGGCACCCCCGACATCCTCGTCAACAACGCCGGGATCCAGCGGCGGGCACCCTTCGCGGAGTTCCCCGTCGCGGACTGGGATGCGGTGATCTCGAGCAACCTGTCGAGCGCCTTCTACGTGTCGCGCTTCGTCGCGCCCGGCATGATCGCGCGCGGCTCCGGCAAGATCATCAACATCGCCTCGGTCCAGTCGCTGCTCGGGCGTCAGACGATCGCACCGTACGCGGCGAGCAAGGGCGGCATCGCCCAGCTCACGCGCGGAATGGCGGCGGACCTGGCGCGCCACGGCATCCAGGTCAACACGCTCTCGCCCGGCTACTTCGCCACCGAGATGAACGCGGCGCTCGTCGCCGACGCCGACTTCTCGAGCTGGGTCGCCCAGCGCACCCCGGCCGGTCGCTGGGGCGAGGTCGAGGAGCTCCGCGGACCGCTGGTGTTCCTCGCCTCGGCGGCGAGCGACTTCGTGAACGGACAGAACCTGTTCGTCGACGGCGGCATGACCGCCGTCGTCTGACAAGAGGAGCAAGACATGGATGCCGTCGTCATCAACGGAAAGCTCGACCTCACTGTGACCGAGCGCCCCCTCCCCGAGCCCGACGCGGGCCAGGTCCGCGTGCGCGTGGGCTACGTGGGGATCTGCGGATCCGACCTGCACTACTACGGCGAGGGCGCGAACGGCGCGTTCGTCGTCACCGAGCCCCTCGTTCCCGGGCACGAGCTGTCGGGCTGGGTCGACCTCGACCCCGACGGGCGCTTCGCACCCGGCACGCCGGTGACGGTGCATCCCGCCCGCTTCGGTCCCGAGGGGTCGACTCCGGTCGAACCCCATCTGCGGCCCGGCGGCAGCTACCTCGGCAGCGCCGCGACCACCCCGCACACGCAGGGCGCGATGAGCGAGTACCTGGTGGTGGATGCCGGCATGATCCGGACTCTGCCCGCGGAACTGCCCGTGCGTCGCGCCGCCCTCGCCGAGCCCCTGGCCGTCGCCCTGCACGGTGCGGGTCGGGCGGGCTCCCTCGACGGAGCGCGCGTGCTCGTCTGCGGCGCCGGCCCCATCGGACTGCTCGCCGTCGTCGCCGCACAGGAGGCCGGCGCCGCACGTGTCGAGATCACCGACCTGCTGCCCGAGCCGCTCGACCGGGCGCGCGCGCTCGGGGCCGACGCCGTGTGGCGGGTCGGCGAGGACGCGATCCCCTCCGACACCTACGACGTCGTCCTCGAGTGCTCCGGTGCCGCGGCCGCGGTCTCGTCCGCCATCGCCGCCGTCCGTCGGCGAGGCACCGTCGTGCAGATCGGGATGCTGCCGAACCAGCCGGTCGGCGTGAACATCGCCCCACTCATCTCGAAGGAGGCCACGCTCACCGGTGCCTTCCGGTTCCTCGACGAGATCGACCGGGCGATCGATGTGCTGGGCCGCCGCCCCGAGATCGAGTCCGTCATCACCCACGAGTTCGCTCCGGGCGACGCGGTCGAGGCCTTCGAGACGGCCCGCCGACCCGCCGACAGCAGCAAGGTCGTCGTCGCGATGAACTCTGCGAAGGTGGCATCGTGAGCACCGCACCGCGCATCGTCGTCATGGGACCGAGCGGGTCGGGCAAGACCGCCGTCGGAGCCGCCCTCGCCGTCGATCTCGGCGTGGACTTCGTCGACGCCGACGATCTGCACCCCGCGGCGAACGTCGCGAAGATGGAGGCCGGCCACCCCCTCGACGACGACGATCGCGCCCCCTGGCTCGACATCGTCGGCAGGACGCTCGGCGACGCACCCGGCCTGGTCGTCGCGTGCTCCGCGCTGGCGCGCCGCTACCGCGACCGGATCCGAGCCGCGGCCCCCGACGTCCGCTTCGTCGAGCTGGTCGTCTCACCCGAGGAGCTGGACCGTCGGATGCGGTCGCGGCAGCACTTCATGCCGCCGGCGCTCCTCGCCTCGCAGCTCGCGACCCTCGAACACCTCGGCGAGGACGAGCCGGGCGTCGCGGTCGAGAACGTCGGTCGCATCCTCGACGTCGCGCGCCGCGCGCGCATCGCGCTCGACCAGGCCGACTGAGGCTCCGCCCGCGCTCCCCTGTCACAACACGCCGCGCGCGTTTGCACATTGCGACAGGCGAGTGCCGCGCCGCGACCCGAGCGCGGCGCCGCGCGCAAGAGCGGGATGCTGGTCGATCGCCCCGCATACAATCGCGGAAGACGGCCGTCCGCGCCGCCGCATCCGAGGAGAATCGCCATCGACCACCCCGCGCCGGCCCGGCCCGTCACCTGGCGGACGACCCTCGGACGCCTGGTCCACATCTCACGCCCCGTGCTCTGGATCAACACGATCGGCACCGGTGTGCTCGGCATGTGGCTCACGGGTCAGCTGCTGGATCCCGCGGCGATCCCGCTCCTCGTCTGGCTGACGCTGCCGTTCAACCTGCTGATCTACGGCGTGAACGACATCTTCGACCAGGAGACCGACGCCCTGAACCCGCGCAAGGGGTCGATCGAGGGCGCCCGGATCGAGCCGCGCGAGGTGCGGACGATCGTCTGGGCCGTCGCGATCACGAACGTGCCGTTCCTCGCGTGGTTCCTGATCGCCTACCCGCTCGCCGCGAACGCGCTGATCCTGCTCTACACGGCGGTGTTCGTGTTCTACTCGGCGCCGCCGCTGCGGTTCAAGCAGCGACCGTTCCTCGACTCGCTCAGCAATGCGGCCTACGGGCTCCCGCTGCTGATCGTCCCCGTCGCGCTCGGCGCTCCGCCGCTGTGGCCCGCCGTGACCGGGCTGCTGGTCTGGAGCGTCGCGAAGCACGCCTACGACGCCGTGCAGGACATCGACGAGGACCGCGAGGCCGGCATCCGGACGACCGCGGTGCTCCTCGGGCCGCGCGGCACGGCGCTGTGGAGCGGCTTCTGGTGGCTCGTGTCGAGCGTGCTGTTCGCGTTCGTCAGCATCCCGGTCGCCGCGCTCAACGCCGTCATCGCCGGTGTCCTCGTCGTGTGGATGCTGGTGCGCCCCACTCCCGCGACCGGTCGCCGCCTCTACCCGGTGTCGATCGCGTTCCCGTACGTCGCCGGGTCGGTGGCGAGCGGGTTGCAGCTGACGAAGATGTTCTTCGAGGCCTACGGATGAGCCGCATCGTGGTGGTCGGTGCCGGACTGGGGGGGCTGGCGGCATCCGCTCTTCTCGCCCACGCCGGTCACCAGGTGACCCTGCTCGAGGCGGCGGACCGGGTCGGCGGCAAGAGCCGCAGGCTCGAGGTCGACGGCGAGCGCATCGACTCGGGGCCGTCGCTCGTGACCTTCCCCGGTGTGTGGGAGGAGCTGTGCCGCCGCCTCGGTGCGGCCGATGAGCTCCAGCTCGAACGGCTGCCCGAGGTCGGCCGGTACTACTACGACGGCGAGGAGGTCACCCTCCCCGTGCCGCCGGAGCACCGCTGGTACCCGGCGTGGCAGCGGTTCAGCGACCTGCACGCTCCGCTGGCGGGTGACGTGACCGCGCTGCTCGTCGCCGACCCGCTCGACCGCCGCTCGCTGCCGGCGCTGCGCCGACTGCTCGCCGTCTACGGTCCGCGGCTGAGCACGCGGTCGTACCTCGACAGCCTCACGTGGATGCCCGAGGGTCTGCGCGAGATCATCGCGATCCACACCCTCAACGCCGGAGTCTCGCCGTCGCAGACGCCCGCACTCTACGCGAGCATGCCGGCGATCATGGCGGCATCCGGCGTGTGGGTGCCGCGCGGCGGCGTGTACGAGATCCCGCTCGCGCTGAAACGAATGGCGGATGCCGCCGGTGTCGACATCCGCACCGGCGAGACGGTGACGCGCCTCGAGCGCGGCCGCGTCACGACGGCCCGCGGATCGTTCGGGGCCGACGTCGTCGTGAGCGCCCTCGACGCCGACCGCGTCGAGGCGCTGCTCGGCCGGCGACCGCGACGGGCGCGCGCGCTGTCGTGCTCGGCGGTCGCGATCTACGGGGCGCTGCGCGAGCCGCTGCCCGAGCGGATCGCGGCGCACAGCGTCATCCTCCCGACCAAGCCCGACGCGCTGTTCCGCAGCCTCGCCGCGGGCGACGAGCCCGCCGACACGATGGCGTTCGTGAACCTGTACCGGGCGGGCGAGATCTACCCGAACGACCGCAGCACGCTCGCGCTGCTGCTGACCGCTCCAGCCGACGGAGCGGGGTACAGCCTCGAGCATCCGTTCGTGCGCCGCGAGGTCGAACGGATCTCGCGGACGATGGGTCTCGATGAACTGCTGACCGACACGATGACGGATGCCGCGGTCCTCGACCCACGCTACTTCGGCACGTTCGGCGAGCGCGACGGCGCGCTGTACGGCGCCGCGCGACCGCTGTGGATGAGCGGCCCGCTGCACCGCCCCGCGCACCACGACCCGCGGACACCCTGGCTGTGGCGCGTCGGCGCATCCGTGCACCCGGGCGGCGGGATCCCTGCCGTGCTCGGCGGAGCGATGATGGTCACCGCGAAGCTGTTGCAGCGGCATCCGGTCTGATGGGGGTCGGGTTCCGGGGACGCGAGTCGTCGCGTGCGCGGCCGGTGAACGACAGGATGCACCCCCTGGAGCGCGGGCCGCGGCGGCTCCGGGGACGCGATTCGTCGCCCGCCGCGCGCGGGAGCGACCGAACGCGTCCCCGGAACGCTCGCCCGTAGCATCGGGGTGTGACGACCGACGCTGTGATCCGCCGTGCCCGCGCCGCCGACGTTCCCGCGCTCGTCGACCTGCGCGCGCAGATGATGCGCGACATGGGTGCGGACACGGGCGACGAGTCCTGGCGAGCGGATGCCGCGGCCTGGTACCGCGCCCGTCTCGCCGAGCCGATGCGGTGCGCTGCGATCATCGCCGAGGTCCCCGGTGACGGCGTCGTCGCGTGCGCCGTGGGCACGGTCGACGACCACGCCCCGTCGCCCCGCAACCCGAGCGGACTGCGGGGCGAGATCGCGAACGTCGTGACGTTCCCCGCGTTCCGCCGCCGCGGGCTCGCCCGCACCTGCGTGGAAGCGCTGCTGCAGTGGTTCGACGCCGAGACGGCCGTCCGCGTCGTGCGCCTCGCTGCGACGGCGGACGGCGAAGCGCTCTACCGGCGACTCGGTTTCAGCGAGCCGCGCGACCTGATCCTGGAACGACGGATGCCGCGCTGATCCGAGCAGGACGGGGGTGTAGGTTCCCTCTCGAGATGGCGGAGGATGCCGATGATTCCACGGTAGTTGGCAGTGGTTTCAAGGTCAGGATTCCACGCGAAATGGCAGTTTCCTACGCCCCGGTCTTTCGGTCCTTAGCCTCTCGCTAACGGCGCGACTGGGTTCGCATCGCCTCGACAGCCGCGATGAGTGCCTCTTCCTCAACTGGTGCGCTGTTCCAGTCGCTCCAGAAGTTCTTGGTGGCACTGGTGGGCTTGACCTTCGGCGCGTCGAGTCGGATCCGAGTCGGGAGGATGATTGCGTCACCCAGCAGGAGTGCTTCTCCAACATCCAGGAGCGGCAGCGCTGCGGTGAGCCCGTCCATGCTGTCGGGCATGAGTCGCTTCACGACGGCTTGGTCCTGATCGTTGGTGAGACGGAGAGCGATGAAGTTGTTGCACTGGGAGAGCACTGTGCGACTCACGTCCGACGGACGCTGGCTAACGACGAGCAACGAGATCCCGTACTTCCGGCCTTCCTTTGCGATTCGCTCGAAGGAGTCAAGTGCCCGAAGGTCGGCAGCCCCTGCGTTGCCGGCAGGCAGATAGAGATGCGCCTCGTCGCAGACGAGGGTCACCGGCGTGCGCTTGTCTTCGACTGTCCAGAAATGGATCTCATAGAGCACACGTGCCATGACCCCGACAACAATCGGTAATACGTCGCTCGGCACTTCGCTGAAGTCGATGACTTTGATCCCAGGAGCGGTGCCGAGTAGGCGTTTGGCGAAGTCATGAAGCCAGTCGTAGCCGAGATGGTCGGCCGGTGGGTTGAACATGAATCCGTACCGACGGTCGCTAACTCTGGCTTCCATCCGGCTCACCAGTCGTGTCAACCTCCCATGAAACGGCCCTTGCTTCTCGCCGCGCGCGCCCGGCACCATCTCGGTGTCGTCAGCGGCAAGGCGGCCGACAAGTCCGGCGAGGTCGTATGGGACGGGGCTGTCGACCGTGAATCGGGCCGCGAGTTCGGTCTTGCCATCGGCAACTAGCCGTTCGTGCTTCAGCTCCCGCACGTGATGGGTCAGCCGCGCGGCCTGGTTGGGCGCATTCTCCTCAGACCGGTCAAGCAGAAGGGCCTGCATTTCTTCCTGATTGAGTAGCCACCACGGTAGATACAAGGCGCGCTCGTCATCCGGCGATTGCCCAGGGCCTGCAATGTGGAATGCGCGCGCGATCGGTGCATCCCCCTCTGTGAGTGGCGTGTACTCGCCATGCATGTCGAACAAGTAGTGCCCCGTAGAGTGGTGTAACGATCCCGGCCAGTAAACGTCAGCGTGGCCACCGGGATCTTCCTTCGAGGAAACTCTCACATCCCACTCGAAAGGCGTCACACCGATGACCACTCCCTCTAT
>NZ_JAMXSA010000109.1:0-2038 GCF_024124465.1 Microbacterium sp. CnD16-F | reverse complement strand
GCCAGAGCGGTCTCGACGACGCGTCGCGGCGGGGCGCGGCATCCGCCCGGGCGCGGCGCGCGGCACTCGCGCACCTGGCCGCGAGCGTGCCCGACCGCGGCCTGAGACGAGCGCTGACGCCCGGGTATCCGTTCGGCTGCAAGCGCGTCGTGCTCTCGGACACGTTCTACCCCGCCGTCGCGGGCGAGGCCGTGACGCTCGAGGCCTCGGCGCTGGCGTCCGTCGCCGGAAACCGTCTCACCGGGGCCTCGGGCGCGGTCCACGACGGGATCGACCGGATCGTCCTGGCCACCGGGTTCGAGACGACGCACCAGCTGTACGCCGGCATCGTGCGCGGCGAGAACGGCGTGACCCTCGCGGAGCACTGGGCGGGCGGCATGAGCGCCGTCGCCTCGACCATGGTCGCGGGCTTCCCCAACCTCTTCGTCATGAACGGGCCGCACTCCGCCCTGCCGCACGCCTCGTCGCTGCTCGTCCTCGAGCGGCAGGCGGACTTCATCCGCCGCACGATCGCGGGCGGCGGCGTGGTCCGGGTCGACGCGGATGCCGAGGCCCGCGCGAGCCTCGATGTCGCCGCACGCGCGGCCGGCACGGCGTGGCTCGGCGGCTGCGAGAGCTGGTATCTCGACGCCCGGTCGGGCGGGGTGGGCGTCCTCTGGCCGGGGACGGTCGCCGAGATGGCGGCGGCGATGGCGGATGCCGCACGCAGCGCCGTGTCGCGGACCGAGCGGTCCGCGCTGACAGGAGGAGCACGATGAGCGTCCCCATCCGATTCGGGTACAAGGCTTCGGCGGAGCAGTTCGGGCCGGTCGAGCTGCTCGAGTTCGCCGTCGCGGCGGAGGATGCCGGGTTCGACAGCGTCTTCATCTCCGACCACTTCCAGCCGTGGATGCACGACGGCGGTCACGCGCCCGCCGCACTGCCGTGGCTCGGTGCGCTCGGCGCCCGCACCTCCCGCA
Organism: Microbacterium sp. CnD16-F; assembly: GCF_024124465.1. Taxonomy (NCBI): domain Bacteria; kingdom Bacillati; phylum Actinomycetota; class Actinomycetes; order Micrococcales; family Microbacteriaceae; genus Microbacterium; species Microbacterium sp. CnD16-F. The sequence goes on along the minus strand of NZ_JAMXSA010000109.1, from coordinate 1,079 downwards.
TCCTCATGGGGACCTCCGTCCTCACGCCGACCTTCCGTTACCATCCGGCCGTCGTCGCCCAGTCGGTCGCGACCCTCGCGGTGCTGAACCCGGGGCGCATCGTGCTCGGCGTCGGGACCGGCGAGGCGCTCAACGAGGTCACGCTCGGGCTCGACTGGCCCGACCCGCCGGAGCGCTTCCAGCGGCTCAAGGAATCGATCGCGCTCATGCGCGAGCTCTGGGACCACGAGCGGGTCACGTTCGACGGCGCGTTCTGGAAGGTCGAGGACGCCACCGTCTACGACCGGCCGGACCAGCCGGTGCCGATCTACATCGGTGCTGCGGGTCCCGCCGCGGCGCGCCTGGCGGGGCGGACGGCCGACGGGTTCATCACGACGAGCGGCAAGGACCCCGGCCTTTACACGGACACGCTGCTGCCGGCCGTGGCCGACGGCCACGCCAAGTCGGAGCGGGGCGACGAGATCGACCGCATGATTGAGGTCAAGGTGTCGTACCATCCCGATCTCGACGTCGCTCGGGAGCGCACCCGGTTCTGGGCCCCGCTCGCGCTCTCCGCCGAGGAGAAGATGGGCATCCACGATCCGCGCGAGATGCAGCGTCGGGCGGCAGCGCTGCCGATCGATCGCGCGGCCTCGCGATTCATCGTCTCCGACGACCCGGACGAGCACGTCGAGCGGATCGCGGAGTACGTCGACATGGGGTTCCGGCACCTGGTCTTCCACGATCCCGGCGCCGACCAGCGCGCCTTCCTGCAGCGGTACGCCGACGACATCCTGCCGCGACTGCGCCGGAGGTTCGCGTGAGGGATCGCGGCTGGGCGGTGATGATCCCGGTCAAGCCGGCTGCCGCGGCGAAGTCGCGCCTCGGCGACGACGCGCGCCGCGGCGACATCGCCCGGGCGCTCGCCCTCGACACGATCGACGTCGCCACCCGGGCGGCGGGGGTGGCGCGCGTCCTGGTCGTGACGGCGGATGCGGCCCTCGCGGATCTCCTCCCCGGTGGCGTCGAGCTCATCCGGGAACGCGCCGCGACCGGGATCGACGCGGCGCTGGCCGCCGCATCCGCCCGCGTCGGACTGC
>NZ_JAMXSA010000108.1:0-2066 GCF_024124465.1 Microbacterium sp. CnD16-F | reverse complement strand
GGCATCCGCGCGGCCGAGCAGGCCGTCGCGCAGGCGGCCCAACTGCAGGACGCGATCACGAAGCTCGCCGCCGACCTCGAGGCCGCGGAACGAGACGGCGCCGCCCTCGTCACCGAGCTCGAAGCGGATCTCGCGGCCGCGGCGGCGACACCCGATCCCGACTCGCGCCTCGCCCCCGTCATCGCCGCCACGCGGCAGATCCTCGACGCGGCGCGCGAGGATCTCACGGGCGCTCACCGCGACCCGCTCTCGGCCCTCACCCTGCTCGAGCGCGCGAACACCGCGATCGACGGCGCGCTCGGCCAGGTCCGCGAAGCGCAGCAGCGCGCCGACCGCGCTCGCAGCGTGCTCTCACAGACCCTGCTGCAGGCGAGGGCGCAGATCTCCGCCGCGGAGGACTTCATCACCGCCCGTCGCGGCGCCGTGGGAGCGACCGCGCGCACCCGGCTCGCCGAGGCCGGAGCCACGCTGGTGCAGGCCACGCAGGCGCAGGACGGCGACCCGGAACGGGCGCTCGCCCTGGCGCAGCGCGCCGCGAGCCTGGCGCAGGAGGCGACACGGCGCGCGCAGAGCGACGTGGGGTCGTTCGCCGGCGGCGGAAACGCTGGCGGCGGAGGCGACTTCGGCGGCATGCTGGGCGGCATCATCATGGGATCCCTCCTCAGCGGCGGCGGGTCCCGTCGCTCCTCCGGCGGGTTCGGCGGGTTCGGCGGCGGCTCCTCCCGGCGCAGCGGCGGTCGCAGCGGCGGATCCATCGGACGCTCCAGCGGCGGCTCCCGATCCCGCAGAGGAGGCGGTCGCTTCTGATCTTCCGACGCCGCAGGGCCACGACCTCCCCACCGACCTCGACCTCACGACCTCCCGCTAGGAAAGGAAACACGATGGCAAAGCAGTCCATCTTCGGCCGCATCTCGACTCTGGTGAAGGCGAACATCAACGCCCTCCTCGACTCCGCCGAGGACCCGCAGAAGATGCTCGACCAGCTCGTCCGCGACTACACGAACAACATCGCCGACGCCGAGACGGCCATCGCCGAGACCATCGGCAACCTGCGTCTGCTCGAGCGCGACCACGATGAGGACGTCAAGGCCGCCGCCGAGTGGGGCAACAAGGCCATCGCCGCCAGCCGCAAGGCCGACGAGCTGCGCGCCGCCGGGAACACGACGGATGCCGACAAGTTCGACAACCTCGCCAAGATCGCCCTGCAGCGCCAGATCAGCGAGGAGAACGAGGCCCGCGCCATCGCCCCCTCGATCGCCGCGCAGACCGAGGTCGTCGAGAAGCTCAAGGACGGCCTCAACGGCATGAAGCAGAAGCTCGACCAGCTGCGCTCGAAGCGCTCCGAGCTGCTGGCGCGCGCCAAGACCGCCGAGGCGCAGAACAAGGTGCACGACGCCGTCAAGTCGATCGACGTGCTCGACCCGACGAGCGAGCTCGGCCGCTTCGAGGACAAGGTCCGTCGCCAGGAGGCCCTCGCCGCCGGCAAGGCCGAGATCGCGGCGTCGTCGATCGACGCGCAGTTCAACCAGCTCGAGGACATCGGCGAGCTGACCGAGGTCGAGGCGCGCCTGGCCGCGCTGAAGACCGGCGGCAACGCCGGCGCGATCGAGCAGTAAACCCATCCGCACGGACGGCGCCGGGCCCTCGGGTCCGGCGCCGTCCTGCTCCCCGGAGGTGTCCATGACCCGTTTCGTCGTCGCCCCGCAGTGGCAGGGCTCGCCGTCCGCCCGCGCGATGCGCCTCATCGACGGCGCCGAGGCGATCGCCGACGACCTCCCCCGGTCCGCGCTCACGCGGATCGAGGTCCCCGCCGAGGCAGGTGAGGCGCTCGGCACCGGCATCCGTCGGTTCAGCACCCTCACCCGCGTGCGCGATGCGATCGCCGAAGCGCTCGACGGCGCCGACGAGCCCGCCGTCGTCGTGGGCGGCGACTGCGCCGTCGCGGTGCCCGGGATCGCGGCCGCGGCCGCGCGGCATCCCTCCCTCGCCGTCGTGTGGTTCGACGCGCACGGCGACCTGCACACCCCCGCGTCCTCGCCTTCGGGTGCCCTCGCCGGCATGGCCCT
>NZ_JAMXSA010000107.1:0-2067 GCF_024124465.1 Microbacterium sp. CnD16-F | reverse complement strand
ATGATGACGGCGCCGCCGAGCAGGTAGGCGGTGATGGTGCCGAGCAGGGTCAGGATCGGGATGCCGGCGTTGCGGAGCACATGGTGGCGCACGATGTGCCGGGTCGTCTCCCCGCGCGCGACGGCGGCCGTGATGTGCGGTTCGACGAGCACTCCCATGACGGCGTCGCGCGTCGTGCGCGCGGTCGCCGCGACGCAGAAGACGGAGAGCACCAGGGCGGGGAGCAGGAGCGCCCCGAGCGTCGGCCAGAATCCGGTGCCGATGCTCGCGAACCCGCCGACCTTCAGGCCGAGCGAGAACTGCGAGAAGAGGAAGATCACGATGCTGCCGAGCACGAATTCCGGCACGCTGATGCCGATGCTCGACACGACGCGGCCGACGGCGCCGCCCTGCTTCGCTCCGGACCTCACGCCCGTCCAGATCCCGAGCGGAACCCCCACGAGCAGCGTCACGGCCATCGCCATGATCGTGAGCGTCGCGGTCACCGGGATGCGCTCGATCATCTCGCCGGAGACGGAGCTCTGCGTGACGTAGGAGGTGCCGAGCTCGCCCGTGAGCACCTGTCCGATCCATGCGAAGTACTGCACGAAGATCGGCTGGTTGAGCCCGTACGCCTCGGCGAGCAGCTGCCGTTCCTCGGCGGAGGCGAGCGGGCCGAGGATGATGTCCTCGTAGCTGCCGGGCATGAGACGGATCGCGACGAAGATGAGCACGGAGACACCGAGCAGGGTGATGAGCGCGCTCATCACCCGCCCGGCGGACCAGCGAAGGATCTGCATCATTCGGGACTACTCCCCGGCGATCCGGTAGTCGGCGATGTTGCGGAGGATGTTGCCGTATCCCTCGTTGCTCTGAATCGTCGGGCTCACGGCCGTGGTGTCGAAGCCGATGATGGACGGCCGGTGCACGAGCGGCACCATCTCGGCGTACTCGTCGGCGGAGGCGCACAGCTCGGTCAGCACCTCGGCGCGCGCGTCGGGATCGGTTTCGCTCGCGCCCTCGGCGATGAGCGCGTTGAGATCCTCGTGCACGCCCGTGAAGCCGACGTTGAAGAAGGCCTGCTCGGGGTTCCACCACTTGGTCACCATCGACGGGTCGGAGTAGCCCGCGAACCAGCTGATCGACAGGTCGAAGTCTCCCGGCTGGGCCGAGAAGACCCGCTCGTTGTAGGTCGCGGCGTCCAACTGCTCGATCCGGACGGTGACGCCGATCTCCGCGAGCTGCTGCTGCACGAGCTGGGCGATCTGCGCCGTGACGGGTACCGAGGTGTTGACGATGAGGTCGAGCTCGACATCGCCCGCTCCCGTCTCCTCGATGGTCGCCCTCGCGTCCTCGATCGAGGCCTGCTCCGACGGCAGCTCGTCGACCAGGCAGGCGCCGGGCAGGTTCGAGGGGGTGATGCCGGTGGGGGTCGTTTCGCCGGCGAAGACGATGTCGGCGATCGCCTGGCGGTCGATCGCGGTGTTGATCGCGAAGCGGACGTCCTGGTCGTTCAGCGGGGAATCGGGCTTCTGCGAGTTGACGAGGACGTAGTAGAGGTCGCTCTGCGTCTGCTTGACGATCTGGAGGCCCTCGTTGCCGCCGAGCTGCGACAGCGAGTCGATGTTGACGAAGTTCGCCATCCCGGCGCTGCCCTCGCGGAGCGCCGCCTGCCTGGTCGACTCCTGATCCACGATCTGCAGTTCGAGGGTCTGCACGGCGAGGTTGTCGCCGCCGTGCCAGTCGGGGTTCGCGGTGAAGGTCCACGACTCGTCCTGCCGGTGGTCGGCGACGAGGTACGGGCCGGTGCCGAGCATCGTCGTGGTGAGGTCGACGCTGCCGTCGTTCACCTCCTGCATCGGGAGGATCGCGGCCGGCGTGTTCGCGAGCGCGGCGAGGAACGGCGCGTACGGGCTGCCGAGCTTCACGGTGACCTGATCGTCGCCGGTGGCCTCGACGGACTCGACGGGGCCCATCTGGCCGGACCACACGCTCTGACTCGCCACCTGGCGCTCGAGGCTGCCGACGACGTCGTCGACGGTGAGCGCGCGGCCGTTCGAGAACGTCGCGGTGGTGTCGATCGTGAAG
>NZ_JAMXSA010000106.1:0-2127 GCF_024124465.1 Microbacterium sp. CnD16-F | reverse complement strand
TGTCGACGGCGCTCGAAAACTGGACAGTAGCGGCGCTTGAAAAGTGAACACTCAACGATTGGAGAGTGATCACTTTGGAGGACTGGGCGTTGATCCGGAGGCTGGCCGGCGAGGGCGTGCCGAAGGCGCATATTGCTGAGCGGTTGGGGATCTCGAGGACCACGGTCATCAAGGCGGTGAACTCGGAATCGCCGCCTCACTATGAGCGGACAGCGGCGCCGACGTCGTTCACGCCGTTCGAATCGCGGGTGCGTGCGTTGCTGCTGGAGACGCCGACGATGCCGGCGACGGTGCTCGCGGAGCGGGTCGGGTGGACGGGCTCGATCCGGTGGTTCCGTGACAACGTGAAGCGGTTGCGGCCCGAGCAGCAGCGTCTCGATCCCGCGGATCGGATCACGTGGGCGGCGGGGGACGCGGCGCAGTGCGATCTGTGGTTCCCGCCGAAGAAGATCCCGCTCGAGGACGGGACAGCGAAGCTGTTGCCGGTGCTGGTGATCACCCCGGCGCATTGCCGGTTCACGACGGGAGTGATGATCCCGACGCGGAAGACGGAGGATCTGCTGCTCGGGACCTGGCAGCTGATCGAGCAGCTCGGCCGGGTTCCGCGTCGGCTGATCTGGGACAACGAGCCCGGCATCGGGCGAGGACGCCGTCACGCGGACGGAGTCGACGCGTTCATGGGAACCCTCGCGACCAAGCTCGTGCTGCTGCCGCCGCGGGATCCGGAATCGAAAGGGATCGTGGAACGCCGCAACGGTTGGTTCGAGACATCGTTCATGCCGGGCCGGTCATTCACCTCGCCCGCGGACTTCAACGAGCAGTTCACCGACTGGCTCGGAGTCGCCAACCAGCGGAGGGTGCGCACCCTGGCCGCCTCTCCGATCTCGCTGCTGCCTGCGGATCTGGCGGCGATGTTGCCGTTGCCGCCGATCCCGTTGCATCTGGGCTGGCGGAACCGGATCCGGCTCGGCCGCGACTACTACGTCCGCATCGACACGAACGACTACTCCGTCGACCCGCGCGCGATCGGCAGGATCGTCGACGTCACCGCGGACCTGGACCGGGTCCGCGTCCGCCTCGATGGACGGATCATCGCCGACCACACCCGTGTCTGGGCACGAGGAATGGTGATCACCGACCCCGCGCATCGAGAAGCTGCGGCCGTCCTACGACGCGAGTTCCAGCAGCCGCGACTTGTTCCAGTCGGCGACGATCTGACTCGGGATCTCGCCGACTACGACCGCGCGTTCGGGCTCGTCGAGGGGAGCAACTGATGGCCGGCAAGACCGACGTCGCGAAGCAGATCACCTATTTCGCCGGCGCACTCAAGGCACCCCGGATCACGGAGGCCGCAGCCCGGATGGCGGACCAAGCACGCGACGCCGGGTGGTCGTTCGAGGACTACCTCGCCGCCGTCCTCGAACGCGAAGTGAGCGCTCGCAACGCCTCCGGCGCGGAGCTGCGGATCAAAGCCGCTGGCTTCCCGAGCCGGAAGACGCTCGAGGACTTCGACTGGGACGCGCAACCAGCCACCCGGCAGCAGATCGCCGCGCTCGCTTCGGGAGGGTTCCTCCTCGAAGCGCAGAACGTGGTCCTGCTCGGCCCTCCCGGGACCGGGAAGACGCACCTCGCGACCGCGCTCGGGATCGTCGCTGCCCGCCACGGGCACCGGGTGTTGTTCGCGACTGCGACCGATTGGGTCACCCGACTCGCCGACGCCCACCGGCAAGGCAACCTCCCACGAGAGCTCACCCGGCTTCGCCGTTACGGGCTGATCATCGTCGACGAAGTCGGCTACCTCCCGTTCGAACAAGACGCCGCCAACCTCTTCTTCCAGCTGGTCTCGTCACGCTACGAACACGCGTCGCTGATCCTGACCTCGAACCTGCCGTTCTCCGGCTGGGGTGGCGTCTTCGGAGACCAGGCCGTCGCCGCCGCGATGATCGACCGGATCGTTCACCACGCCGACGTCCTCACCCTCAAAGGGGCCAGCTACCGCCTCCGCGGCAGAGGCATCGACAGCCTCCCCAGCATTCGCACCACCACCGACGAGACCCCTGGCTAGACTGCCCGCAACCGTTCACTTTTCGAGCGCCGAAAGTGACCAGGATTCACCCGCCGCCGACA
>NZ_JAMXSA010000105.1:0-2193 GCF_024124465.1 Microbacterium sp. CnD16-F | reverse complement strand
TCCGCGGCAGAGGCATCGACAGCCTCCCCAGCATTCGCACCACCACCGACGAGACCCCTGGCTAGACTGCCCGCAACCGTTCACTTTTCGAGCGCCGAAAGTGACCAGGATTCACCCGCCGCCGACAATAGGCGCTCTCACCAGTGGTGAGTGCTTGCGCGCCCGCGCGTGGTCTTGAGGCCAGGAGCGCTAACAGTGGGCTGCGTCACCGCTCCTGCCCAGACGCAGCGATCCTCTGCTGCGCCGCGGCCGAGTCCCTAGTGATGCGGGTTGCTTCGGTGTCGTTCGCGGTTCGCGCTGCGGCCTCGGGGCTGCGCACGGCCTCGGTCTCTCGCACCACGGCGCTATCCGGGCTGGTCGTTGCATCGGCCGGCGCACGCTCGGGGGGTCGGTCGATGTCGACCCCCCACCATGCCGCCTGCTCCCTCTGGGTCTCTGTGAGCGTCCGTGTCCCCGCTGTGCCGTCGAAATCCCGCCGTGCGGCCTCCCGCTGGACCTCGACGCCCCGGTCGCCGGACTCTCGTGTCATCGCGTTCACGAATAGCTCGCGCGCCTGCAAGGGGGTCTCTGCGACCACGTGCAGGGTGTTCGCTTCGCGGCCGCGGGTTGCAGACACGTAGAGCGCGGAAGCGTTCGAGGTGTCGGTGATGATGCCGTGGCCGGCTTGCACCGTCGCTCCCTGCACGCCGAACTCTGTTGCGGCGTAGACGAGGTGCGTGTGCTCTTTCACGTACTCCGCGGGCAGCTGGACGGTGCGTTTACCGTCGCTGACGACGACGGGCCGGTCCGAGGTCACATGATCAACGGTCCACACGTCGCGGTTGGCCACGCCCAACTCGCGGTCGTTCTTGCGCGTCATGAGCCGGTCACCGTTGCGGATGCTCAGGAGGTCACTGCCCGAGATCTCCGTGGCCGGCGCCGTCGTGTGGCCCGCTTGGGCGTGGGCCTGCTGGATGAGCGCGTTGAGTGCGGCCGCGTCTTCGTTCGTCGCGGTGGCGATCGCCACCGATGCTCCCGCTCGCGCCCGAGCGATCAGGAGTCGCGCGCACAGCTCGTGTGCCTGCGCCTTCCCCTCTGAGCCGCTGACCGCGGATGACACGGATGCCGGGCGGCACCCGGCATCCGCGGCGCCGTCGTCGGGGTGTCGCGTCGGATCTGTCGCCTCCGTGAGCGCGGGAGGATGGGGAGGTGCGCGCATCCGTGACCGTCCGCCCGGCAGATCTCGACGGGCCCGACCGGGCCGCGGTCGCCTCGATGCTGACGGCGTATCACGCACAGACCGAGCGGGAGAAGGTCGAGCGAGGGCTCGCCGAGCCCGGACCGCTGCCCGAGCGATACGCGGTCGAGGTGCGCGACCCCGTCAGGTCTTTCGACGGAGCCGTGGTCCTCGTCGCCGAGCGCGACGAGGCGGCCATCGGAATGGTGGTGATGCACCGTGCGGGGAGCGACGTCGAGCTCGAGCGCCTGTGGGTCGCCCCCGCGGGGCGTCGGTCCGGTGCGGGGTCGGCGCTGCTGACGGATGCCGCGGAGCGCGCACGCGCCCTGGGTGCGGCGGGGCTGCGCCTCTCGGTGTGGAACTGGCGTGCTGACGCGCTCGCGCTTTACGCGCGGGAGGGCCTCGTCGAGGCGCCGTCCTGGGAGTCGCGCGCACAGCTCGTGTGCTTGCGCCTTCCCCTCTGAGCCGCTGTCCGCGGATGCAACGGATGCCGGGCGACACCCGGCATCCGCGACGCCGTCATCGGGGTGTCGCGTCGGATCCGTTGCATCCGCGAGCGGGCGGGATCAGGTGAAACCGCCGGGAGCGAGGAGCGCGACGCACGGGCCGAGGACGAGGATCCACGCGGCGGCGGTGACGATGAGGATTCCGGTGCCGATCGGGCGGGTGCGCGCGGAGAACATCAGCGCCGCGCCCACGATGGCGATGATCAGGAACGGGATGAGGAAGCCGACCAGTCCCGTCGAGATCAGCGCGATCGCGAGCAGGCCGCCGAGGACGTAGGCGCCGCATCCGATGCCCGTGCCGATCCCCACACCGGCGCCGAAGCTCCGGGGTCGTGGTCCCGCGGCCTGCGCATAGCCCGGTGGTTCCGGCGAGATGCCCGGTGCGCCGGGGTAGGGCGGGGTCGGATAGGGCGGCCCCTGCGGTGGCGTCGGGGAGGGCGGGCCGGCGGTGGGCTCGCCGGCCGGCGGACC
>NZ_JAMXSA010000104.1:0-2246 GCF_024124465.1 Microbacterium sp. CnD16-F | reverse complement strand
GCGATGGTCGCCCCGAGCACGGGGTCCTCGTCGATCCCGGCGATGGTCTCGCCCCCGTCGGGGGCGCGGGTCGCCTCGGGGATGCCGGGGGTCGACACCGGCGACCCGCCGAGCGTGTGCACGGGAGGCACCCCGGTCACCAGCCCGGGTACGGCCGGCGGCGCGGGCGGGGAGTCCTTCGCGAGCGTGCGCGAGGAGGCGATCGTCGCGCCGACGTCCTCCGCCGCGGCGTCGTGGTCCGGCTCCGCGGGGCCCGGCTTCGCGGGCTCCGGCGCTGCGGCGTGCGGTTCCGCGGCTTCCGGTTCCTGCTCCGCCGCATCCGACTCCGGCGCTGCGGCCTCCGGCTCCGCGGCATGCGACTCCGCGACATCGTTCTCGGGCACATCTGCCGACGGCGCCTTCTCCGCAGAATCGGCCACGGGTGACGCGGGGGCCTCGACAGGCGCGGCTGCCCGTGCGGCGTCGCGCGCGACGAGGTCGAAGACGATCTGGGCCGCGGGCACGACCCCCGACTCGATGGGCAGCAGGTCGGCATCCGATCCCGCACCGATGTCGACGCTCACCCGGACGGCGCGCGGCAGGAACCGCTCGGTCCAGGTCGCGACACCCGCTCCCGACACCTCTTCGACGCCGTCCGCCGTCTCGACGACGAGCGAGACGGGGCCGCGCACCGCGACGCGGACGCCGTCACCCTCGGCGACCGCGAGGCCGAACGGCGGGATCGCGGCGAGCGAGGTGCCGAAGGCGCCGGTGAGCGAGTCGAGCACGGCGCCGATGCCGCCGCCCTCGAGACGGCGCCACACGCCCTCGACGGCGTGCGGCGTGACCGCGGGGGGCAGCACGGCGAGCGCCGACCCGGTCACCGCCGCACGCCACGCCTCGGCATTGCCGTCGGGCCGATACCGCACTGCGCGCATCAGGCATCTCCTCCTGCCGCTGCACGCGGCCGTGTGTCCTCATCGGCGTCCGACCACCCGAGGCCGGGCGTCGTGTCCCCCTCATCCTGCCCCGCGACGCGCACGGCATCGACCACGACGGCCGTGATGTTGTCGCGTCCGCCGTGCAGCATCGCCTCGTGGACGAGGCGGGTCGCGGCATCCTGCGGATCGATGACGTCGCGCAGGATGCCGGTGATGCGCTCCTCGGGCACCTCGCCCGAGAGCCCGTCCGAGCACACCAGGATGCGGTCCCCCGCCTCGGCCGCGAGCAGCCAGAAGTCCGCCTCGCCGCCGCTGCCGCCGCCGATCGCGCGCGTGATCTCGTTGCGGCGGGAATCACGACCGGCGGCGTCGCCGGTCAGTTCGCCCGCGTCGATGAGCTCCTGCACGACGGAGTGGTCCACGCTGATCTGCTCGAGCTCGCCGTCCGCGAAGCGGTACGTGCGCGAATCGCCCACGTTGACCGCGAGCCAGTAGCCGTGCCCGCCGACCTCGGTGACCGCGACGCCGCTGAGGGTCGTGCCCGCCGCGCGCCCCGCATACCCGATGCGCTCGACGGCGACGCGTGCACGCGACAGGGCGGCCCGCATCCCCTCGATGCCGACGGAGTCCCGCCCGACGAGGGCGCGGAACACGGCGACGACCGCCCCGCTCGCGGCGGCGCCGGCGTCGTGGCCACCCATGCCGTCGGCGACGAGGAACAGGGGGTACTCCGCGAGGTGCGAGTCCTCGTTGACACGGCGACGCAGCCCCGGGTGGGTCGCCGCTCCGACGCGGACGTCGATCGCCGTCACCGGGCGCTCTCCACCGTGAGCCGCCGGTCGCCGAGTTCGAGGACGTCGCCTGACCACACGCGCGCCCGTCGCCCAGGCATGAGGCGCTGCGGCTGGCCGGCCCGCACGATGACGACCCCGTTGAGGGAATGCCGGTCGACGACCCACGTGCCCTCGTCGTCGGCGCCGATCTCGAAGTGCGTCTTCGACAGCGAGAGCGTCTCGTCGCGCACCGCGGTGCTGCGCCGTCCCGGCTGCTGACCGGGGCCGCGACCGAACAGGGTGGGCTCGTAGACGGTGTGCCGGGTGCCGTCATCCCATCCGAGGATCGCGATCACCGGGGGCGCGACCCGCGCGGCCGACGTTGGCCGGCCGTCTCGGTGCGGCACGCCGGGAACCGTGGAGATCACGTCGACGGGGAGGGTGCGCGGGATGCGACGGTTCGCAGGGACGGATGCCGGGGCCCACGAGGGCGGCGGCAGAGGGCCCGATGCCGGCACGGCGACGGGCCGGCCGGCGCCCGACGGGGCGGGCG
>NZ_JAMXSA010000103.1:0-2383 GCF_024124465.1 Microbacterium sp. CnD16-F | reverse complement strand
GCCAGCAGCGTGCCGACGGGACCCGCCCCGACGACGAGGACCTCAGCCATCGCCGTCCGCCACCGCGAGCAGCCGGAACGGCGCCGGCGACGCGACGCGCCACGGCGCCCCGAGCGCCGCGGCGAGCTCGTCGGCGCGATAGCTCCGCCGGATCGAGCGCAGTCCGTCGGTCCGCAGGAACGTCCCCCGCTCCAGCGCCGTGATGCCTATGCCGTAGAGCGCATACGCCAGTGCGCCGCGCTCGATGTCGGCGTGCAGCACCGCCCCGGTCGCGAGCGCGCGCGTGTCGGCGGCGAAGGCAGCGAGCTCCGCATCGCTCAGATGGTGCAGCACGTGGTTCGACAGCACCAGGTCGAACCGCTCGCCGGCCGCGCGGAGACCGGCGGCATCCGTCGCGGCGAACGACACCCGCGCGCTCCCGCGCTCCCGCGCCACCTCGAGCGCCCGCGGGTCGGGGTCGATCCCGAGCCACTGCACGTCGAGCCCGTCGCGCTCGGCCCACGTCGCGAGGCGCGCGAGCACGTCGCCGCCGCCGCTGCCCACGTCGAGCACCCGCGCCGGACGACCCAGCCGCAGCAGCCGGGGACGGATGCCGCGCCGCCAGACCCGACCCCACCCGCCGATCGCGCGGTTCACGAGGTCGAACCTCCGCAGCGTCTCGGCCAGCATCACCGGATCGCAGTCCGGATCGTCCATCAGCTCGCGGAGGGCGGTGTCGCGCACGGCGAGGTTCACGCGAGCCCCGTCCGGAACGTCAGCCGCGCCGCCTCGAGGGTCAGCCCGGGCCCGAAGGCGAGCGTCGCCACCCGATCGCCGTCGTCGAGACCGGCGGCCAGGAGCGCGCCGAGGATGAAGAGGATCGTCGCGCTCGACATGTTGCCGTAGTCGCGCAGCACGTCGCGCGACACCGTCAGGGCGTCGGCGGGCAACTCGAGCCCGGACTCGACGCGGTCGAGCACGCTGCGCCCGCCGGGATGCACCGCCCACGTGTCGACGCCGTCGTCACCGAGGAACGTCTCGACCGCGCCGCGGATCTCGCGCCCGATGATGCGCGGCACCTCGGCCGACAGCACCATCTCGAAGCCGGTGTCGCCGATCGTCCAGGCCATGTCCTTCTCGCCCTCGTCGGTGAGCACCGTCGCGAAGCGGTCGAGCTCGAACGACGCGCCCGTCGCGCGCGACGGGTCTGCGCTCACGACGGCCGCAGCCGCCCCGTCGGCGAACACGGACGCCGCGACGATCTCGTCGTGGTCGGCCGGTGTCCGCACGTGCAACGAGCACAGCTCGGCGCAGACGACGAGGACCACGGCGGTCGGGTCGGCCGCGCACGTCTGGGCGGCCGTCCGCAACGCCGGCACCGCCGCCGCGCACCCCATGAACCCGAGGTGCGCGCGGGCGACCGTGGTCGGCAGCTCCAGGTCGCGCACGAGGCGGTAGTCGGGACCGGGCGCGAACATGCCCGTGCACGAGACCGTGACGACGTGGGTCACCTCGGAGGCGGTGACGGATGCCGCGGCGAGCGCCTTCCGCGCCGCCTCGGCGAACAGCGGGGGTGCGAGCCGGATGTAGGCGTCGTTGCGGGCGCCGGTGGAGGGGGCGAGCAACGAACCGGCGTCGGTGACCGTCGGCATCCGCTCGTCACCGGCCGGTGCGGAGGCCGCGGCAGCTGCGGCCAGGTCGTCGAGCACGGTGTGCCGGGTCTCGATCGCCGAGGCGTCGAACGCGGCGCCGATGAGCCGCCGGGTGAGCCGGTCGGCACCCGGCTGCCCCGCGAACAGATCGCGCACCTGATCCTGTCGGAGACGGGCCTCGGGCACGGCGGTGCCGATGGACAGGATGCGGGTGGTCATGCCTCACCGTAACCGGCGCGCGATCGATGGAGGCTGCGGGTTGACCATGACCCGGTCGTGTGTGAATCCGCGAAGGCTCACCTGCTGCCGACCCACACCTCCACGCCCGCCCCCGTGAGGGTGAAGTTCAGGGCGGTGCCGAGCGGGTACGCGGCGCGGGCCGCGTCGGGACTCTGCTCGCTGACGACCGCCGTCACCGCGACGGGGAACGGTGCCGAGCCGCACACCGACAGGCTGTCGTCGGCGGCTTCGGCGGGGCTCACGACGCTGAGGCACTCGACGTCGGGACGGTCGACGTTGCCGGCCGTGAACGCGAACACCGAGTAACCGCGGAAGTCGCTGTACCGCCGCACGGCCGACGAGTCCTCGGGCGCACTGCCGCCGTCGATGACGGCGAGGGTCGCGACGCGCTCCGCGCCGGGGTAGCGCGGGGTGTCCTCGGTGACCGCCCGCGTGATCGCGACCGTCGCCGTCACGAGCACGGCCGCCGCGACGACCGCGCCGGCCGCGACGAGCCACCGCGGCGCACGCCG
>NZ_JAMXSA010000102.1:0-2473 GCF_024124465.1 Microbacterium sp. CnD16-F | reverse complement strand
ATAGAGGGAGTGGTCATCGGTGTGACGCCTTTCGAGTGGGATGTGAGAGTTTCCTCGAAGGAAGATCCCGGTGGCCACGCTGACGTTTACTGGCCGGGATCGTTACACCACTCTACGGGGCACTACTACTTCCGCAGCATTTCGTAGACCTCATCGTCGTAGGCGCGGGTGCGCTGGAGGTCGGCGTCCCAGAAGGACACCCCGGAACGAAGGCGATCGGCGACGTGCCCGATCCTGTGATCGCTGATCGGCCCGGCAGGTGTCGGACCTTGACCAGGAATTCCCCCATACAATGCTCCCCCTCGGCCGAGCCCAGGGCTCGACCGACCCCTTCGAGCGAGCAGGCCCCGCAACGCCCACGGCACGGAGAAAGGATGGAGCCGGGAGGCCCCGAAGCGTGGGATCGGCTGAACCCTGGGGCACCATGCGCGCCAGCCCCCTCTTGCCTGCCGTCGACTGGAAGAGCCCCACGACCGGCTCGATCTGGCCGGCGCATGCTCGAGCGGTACGGCAAGTGGAATACGGCAAGCTCTTCAGTCGGTGGGCGGCGGCCGGGTGTGGGAGCGTCTGATCGACGAACTGACGAAGGATTGAGACACTCAGTACCTGATGCTAAGCTCGACCGTGGTGCGAGCTCACAAGCAGGCGACGACAGGCCGGGGTTCCAGCACAGAAAAGAGTGGCCTCAATCCGGCTGTGGGGCGTCCCCGAGGCGGACCTTCACTAAGGCGGTGTGGGGTGCCAGTTGGGGACGAAACCTGGGCCCGGCCCGTATCTGTCGGCCGGACCCCATCTCCCGCAAGCATCAGGCCGCTGGGATCTTCCGCGACGGGTTCAGCAATTGGGGCCGCCGAGCGACCCATGGCAGCGCCCCTTCCAACTGCGCGGCCACCTGAAGGAGGAGGTCCTCGCGTCCATAGGCCGCGACGATCTGCACCCCAATCGGCATCCCATCGCTAGACATGCCGATGGGGAGGGAGATAGCCGGCTGCCCCGAAACGTTGAAGGGAACGGTGAAGGCCAGCATCCGCAGACTGCCCGAGATATAGGCGGACCCGCGCCCTTCCAAGTCGGTTCCCTTGGCGAGCATGAGTTCCCCAATTTCCGGCGTCTGACGCGTTACAGTCGGCAAGATCAGGAGGTCCCAACCCGCCTCCCACCAACGCTCCACCTTCCCAGCGTAGTATCGAAGCTCGTCCACGCACGCGGCGAAGGCGCGCCCCGTGACTTGGTCTGCGCGTTTGACCATTTCCCAACTGGTCCACTCAACGTCATCCTCCGTCAGCGGCCGGCCGATCAGTTCTCCGTTGCGTTCGATCTCTCGCGCGATCGCGACGTCGCCAATCGTCGAGAGGTCCTTGAGGAAGGACCGATCGCCGAGCGCCTCTGGGTAGGCGTCGTTCACGTCATGGCCGAGCGCGGCAAGCGCCGCAGCGGCGCCCCGTGCCGCCGCGGCGCATTCCGGATCCAGAGCGAAGTCGCCAACGGGGTTGTGGGTCAGGACCCCCACGCGGAGACTGCCCGGATTCTCGCTTATGCCCTGGGCGTAGGGCCGTGACGCTGTCGGTGCGCAGAACGTGTCGCCCGGCCGATGGCCGCTGACGACGTCCAGTAACGCCGCGATGTCCCGCACGCTTCGCGCAAAGAGGCCTTCATGGGCGGCTCCTGCGACGTTGTCTGAATCAGTGACCAAGGGGCCTGGGGATATCCGCCCACGCGTCGGCTTGAGGCCGACGACGCCGCAGACGCTGGCAGGTATGCGCACGGAACCTGCCGCGTCATTGCCGTGCGCAACCGGTGACAGAGCCGCGGCTACCGCAGCCCCTGAGCCGCCGCTGGATCCGCCAACCGACCGTCCGAGGTTCCAAGGGTTCCGAGTGGCGCCCCACGCTTCGGGCTCCGTCGTTACCTGCGTGCCCATCTCCGGTGTATTAACTTTGCCGAGCAAAACGAACCCCGCCGCGCGCATCCGCTGCACGAAATAGGCATCGTGGTCGGCTCTGTAGCCGGACTCTTTCATGCCTTTGATGCTGGACGTGTTGATATCGCCTTGGCTCACGACGGTGAGGTCCTTCAGAAGATAGGGCACGCCAGCGAAGGGCCCGGAGGCCAACTCGCTCTCACGCCGCGCCTTCTCAAAGAGCGGGATGATGACGGCATTGATCTCTGGGTTCACAGCTTGGACATGAGCGATCGTCGCCTCCAGCAGTTCGGTCCGGCTTATCTCTCCCGAGCGCACGAGTTCGGCCTGGGCCGTCGCATCCTGCCAAAGGTCCACCTTGCTCACTGTCGCGCTCCTTCTGCTGGTCTAAGCCGCGTGGACAATAACCTACCGCGACAGCTCCGGCGGGTCAAGTCCCGTGGAGTGGTGTAACCGTTTCGTGATCCTTCAGGGATGTGGGGGCTAGTTTTCGTTGTGATTGCAGATGCTCGCGACGAGCTCACTCACGGTGTCGGAGTACAGCCCAGGAGT
>NZ_JAMXSA010000101.1:0-2555 GCF_024124465.1 Microbacterium sp. CnD16-F | reverse complement strand
CAGGGCTGGGGCGCGACCGGTGACGCCGGGGCGGCCGCAGGACCCGGCCGCGCGTCGTCACCCGGCGCAGGGGCGGGCGCCGGGAAGGGCGGCGGCGGCAACGGCGGGCCGAAGTCCGTTCCGACCGATCCGAACGGCGCGTAGGGAGGCGACGCGGGCCGCGCCACCGGATCGGGATGCAGATGGGCGGGTCGCGCGCCCCGCCACTCAGCCGGACCGAACCCCACGATCGTCGCCCAGACCGGGAACAGGAGCGCCCCGACGACGGTCATCCCGCCGCCGTACCCGAACCCGGGGTTCAGCCGGTGCACGGTCAGGATCAGGAGGATCCAGACGGCGATCGGGCCGACACCCGGCACGAGGACGAGGAGGGCGAGCCACATCGAGAACCCACCCCAGCGCAGCAGCACGGCGATGTTGAGGACGGGCACCCATGCGCGCCAGGGCTCCTCGCCCATCTTCCGGAAGGCGGCCGAGAGCGCCAGGGCGACCCACACGTACACCGCCGCGCCGAGGACGAAGGCGAGCAGTCCCAGGACGACACCCGCACCGCTGTCGACACCCGTGATCATCCCCCCACCCTAAGTGAGCAGGACCGGCCCCCGCGGAAGGCAGCGGAGCCGCGTCAGACCCCGGGAAGACCGTCGCCCGGGTCGAACGGGGCGTCGAGCGAGCGGGTCAACTCGTCGAGCAGTGCCGCGATCTGCGGCTCGACGTACTGGGCCACGGCCGTCTGGATCCGGAGGCGATGCCGCAGCAGGATCGTGCAGACCTCGCGCCCCACCATGCTCGCGTACTCGTCGGCGAGGCGGACCTCCTGACGGAGCGCCGCCTTCGCGTCCTCGGTGAGCGGAGGGAGCGCGGGCACCGCGGCATCCGCTTCATCCGCCAGACCCGCGATCGTGAACAGGAAGGGGGCGCCCGGGACGGGATCCGGGTCCATCGGCAGGCCGTCGAACTCGGGCTCGAGCCCCTCGGCGGGCCGGTAGGTGCGGGACCGGTTGCGGTCGGCCTGCTGGTCCAGCTCGGCCTGCAGCATCGGGAGGTTGCGTGCGGTGTAGTGCGCGACGGCGTTGTCGACGATCGTCTTGATCCGGGTCGACAGACCGTGCTGCACCCCGTGCGGCACATCGGACCCGAGACCCGCCGCCGAGAGGACGGGAGACCCGAGGCACCGTCGGCAGGGAGCGACCCGGCCGCGGTGCGTGGCCGGCTCCCAGCGCGGCAACCAGCGCAGCCAGGCCTCGACGGCCTGGTCCACTTGCGTCTCGAGCGAGCGCTCCACGGCTCCATTGTCGCGGAGATCCGCGCCGATCGGGGCATTTCCGCCGTGCCGGATGCCGTCGCCCGTCACTCCTCGTCGTCGTCGTGCTCCCACGGCCACTGCGGTCTGCTCGCCCGCGTGCGCCCGAGCGCGATCCCGGCCCACGCCGCGACGGCCGCGGTCACCGCCAGGACGAGGAGATACCACGACACCGCGAAGTCGCCGACGGCACCGACCGCCACCGCGGGGTCCGACCCCGTCAGGATGCCGCCGGCCGCGATCCCGACGAGATAGCCGGCCAGCGTCGCGGCCGCCACCCAGAGCGCCCCGACGTAGCGGCCGCGGCGGACCGCTCCGTATCCGGTGGTCGCGAAGACGAGGGCCGCGAGGAGCATCGCCGTGATCCCGGCGCCCTGGCCGAGCGCCGGCTCGGCGAGGACGTCGGTGTCGGTCAGCAGGCTCGTGAAGCCGAAGCCGAAGATCGCGAGCGCCGCGAATCCGATCGTCGCGAAGAACGCGGCGATCGGCGGCGCGACACCGGCGGACGGCGACATCGGCCGCGGCCGCCTGTCAGTACTGCTGGAGCTGCGGGCCGGCCTCAAGGGTGCGCTCGTACTCGCGCTGGGCCTCGTCGTTGAGCTCGATCACCCGACGACCGCGACGCGCGACCCACGCACCGAACCACACCGTGATCTCACGACCGAGGACGAACGCGATGACGGCGAGCGGGGCGAGGAGCTGCTCCCCCATGAGCTGGGCAGCCTGAGACGGTGCGATCGACCAGAACGGCGCCTGGAACAGCTGGCCGAGCAGGTGACCGCCGTAGGCTGCGGCGCCCACGAGCAGCCCGAAGACCACCCACAGACCCCAACGACCGCGGTTGATGAAGGCGCCGAGGATCCAGAAGCCCAGGAAGAAGACCGCCACCGGCACCCAGAACGCCCAGGTGGTGAGGATCTCGAGGGTGCGGCTGCCGAGGTCCGCGAGCGCGATCGACTCGTCGAGCGCTGCGAGGCCGAGCGTGGCGGCCAGGTAGAGGAGCGCGAACACCAGCGCGGCGACGAGACCGATGGCGCCGGCGGCACCGCGGTTGCCGCGTGCGCGCGGTGCCTCGGGGGCCTGCACGAAGATCGGCTGCTGCGAGTAGACCGCTGTCGGCGCGCCTGTGGCGGCGGGCTCGCTCGAGGTCACCGTCGTCGGGGTCTGGTCGGCGTGCGAGTAGGCCGCCGTCGCGACGGCCGGGGCCGCCGCAGCAGCGGCGGGAGCCGCGGTCGTGGCGGGCTCCGGGGCG
>NZ_JAMXSA010000100.1:0-2617 GCF_024124465.1 Microbacterium sp. CnD16-F | reverse complement strand
TGTACTGACCGGAGACGTTGGTCAATCGTGAGAAGGGCGGCTGGTTCCCGCAGGCCGTGTGGGGCCGGTGATGGTTGTAGTAGTGCAGCCATCCGTCGAGTTCGCCGCGGCGCTCCGTCTCGGAGGTGTAGCAGCGGGCGTATGCCCAGCCGTCGGCCAGGGTGCGGTGGAAGCGCTCGATCTTGCCGTTGGTCTGAGGGCGATACGGCCTGGTCCGTTTGTGCCTGATACCGAGCTCGGCGCAGGTGTCGCGCCACAGGTGTGAGCGATATGCCCCGCCGTTGTCCGACAGAACCCGCTCGACGGTCACCCCGCGGGCGTTGAACCACTCGACGGCCCTCACCAGGACCGCGGTGGCGGTGTGGGCTGTTTCGTCGTCGTGGATCTCGGCGTAGGCGACGCGGGAGTGGTCGTCGATGACGGTGTGGACGTAGGCCTTGCCCATCAACGGGTCGGAGTACTTGCTCCTGAGCTTGCCTGGTGTAGCTGCCCGGTTCTTCTCGCCCTGTCGGCGTCCGACGTAGCGCCAGCCTCCGCCGTCGGGGATGTTGCCGAGCTTCTTCACGTCGACGTGGAGCATCGCGCCGGGATGGTCGTGCTCGTAACGGCGCACCGGTTCCCCCGTGGCGCGGTCCACATGCGACAGCCGGTTCAGGTGGGCGTCGGTCAGGATCCGGTGGACCGTCGACGGCGCGATCCCCAGCCGACACGCCAACTGCACGGGTCCTTCTCGGAGTCGTAGCCGCAGCTGGATACAGCGGCGAGTGACCGTCGGGCTGATCTTGTTCGGTGAGTGGTGCGGTCGGGAAGACCGGTCCTGCATGGACTCGCCCGCTCGGTAGCGGCCGGTCCAGCGTTTGACGGTGGGCCAAGAGACCTGGAAGCGGGCGGCAACCTCGCTGATCGGCCATCCGTCGTCGACGACGAGTTGGGCGACCTTCAAGCGGTGACGCGGTGTGAGGGCGGCATTGGCGTGGGGCATGGTGGTCTTCCTGGTGACGAGCGGGTGGAGACGGTGATGGGGGCTGCACCCTGTGGTGCAGCCCCCATCGATTCGGTATGTCAGTTGCCGTCCGTGTCCTCGCGGTTCGGCGCTGAAGAGGCAGCCGTCTCGGTGGGCGTTCCCTGCTCGCTCTGGGGCTGGTCGTCATCGTCGGGCACGATCTGGGCTCCGCAGCAACTGCTGTCCTGCTTGCGTGCGGTGAAGAGGTCCTTGAGTCCCATGGTTGTTTGTTCTCCTCGTGTGGTTGGGAATGTGGTGGTGGGGTCAGGCGATCAGTGGGATGAGGTAGCCAGCGGCGATGGCCGTGCCGATGACAGTGACCACGAAAGTGACGACCAGTCGGGGCTTGAACAAGGCGGTGAGCATCGAGATCTCGGGGATCGAGGCTCCGGCGCCGCCGATCATCAGCGCGAACACTGCCCCTAGCCCCATACCGGCCGAGCTGAGGGCCAAGCCGATGGGCAACATCGTCTCGATCCGCACGTAAAGCGGAACGCCAAGCACGGCGGCCAACGGCACGGCCCATGGCTTGTCGTCGCCAGCGACCGCGGCGAGTTGGTCCTGAGGCACGAAACCGTAGATAAATGCACCGACCGAGACACCCAGCACCATCGGGACGAGCAGCGGTCTCAGATCGGCCCAGGCCTCGCCGAGTGCGGGCCGGATCTCGTTGCGCAGTCCCGCCCAGGGGCGGGGGGTGCTGTCGTCGCCGACGACCTTGACTCGCTTGAGCTGGCTGGCCATACCGAGTCGTTCCCATACGAGGGGGGCGAGCAGGGACCATGCGGCGGTGACCACCGTGTAGACCAACGCGATACGCCAGCCGAACAGCAGCACCACCCCGGCCACGATGATGGGATCCAGCAGCGGTGACGAGATCAGGAAGGTCATCGACGTCCGGAACGCCACCCCCGACTTCAACATCCCAGCCAGCACCGGCAGCGTCGAACAGGAACAGAACGGCGTGATCGCCCCCAGCAGTAGCCCTTTGACCGGGCCGGGAAGGCGCCCATCGGCCATCCAGCTCTGGATCCGATCCGGCCCGAACCGCCGGTTCACCAGCGCAACGAGAACCGAGATCAGCGAGAACAGGACGAGCAACTCGACCAGGATCAACCCGAAGGTCTGTACCGCATGAATCACCGCGCAGCACCCTCAGTCGATGCCTGACCCTCCCCTGCTGGGGCAGTGCAGCACGCCTTCTGTCCCTCTGGAGTGAGAGTCGCCAAGTGAGCGAGCCACTGCACCGGCGCCGCCAACTGCTCACAACACAGCTCGTAGATGTTGGACCGGCCCTCGGCCCGCACACTGATCAGCCGCGCTTCCCGCAAGGCTGCCACATGGTGACTCACCAGCGCCTGGCTCAACCCGGTGGCCTCCTGCAACTGCTTGTTCGAGCACGCCCCCGCCGCAAGCGTCAGCACGATCATCAGTCTGTTCTCGTCTGACAAAGGCTTCAACAACGGAGCAAGCATCCGCGCGTGATCCCGCGCCGACAGGTCCGTGCGCGGCATGGCAACATCCAGTGAAACTGTCATACCCACACTATAGACAAGCGCTTCTTTGTGTGACAAGTGGGCACTTGTCTAACGATCAACGTCCCTGGTCAGTACA